>DAOUVM010000034.1 GCA_030667645.1 Ardenticatenales bacterium
CCATCTGCTCCCAGAAATGCCAAAAGTACTTTTCCATCAGATGGAAGGAAAAGGCGTCGTGTCCGGCCGCGACCGGAGTATGGGTAGTAAAGGTAGAGGTTTCAAAGACGGTCTGGCGTGCTCGCTCATAGCTTTCGCCGGACTGAACTCGTTCGCGGACGCGCTCGGCAACCATAAAGGCCGAGTGCCCCTCGTTCATGTGCCACACCGCCGGTTCAATCCCCAGCGCCCGCAGCACCCGGACCCCACCAATCCCCAGAATCACCTCCTGTTGGATGCGCATCTCGCGATCGCCACCATAGAGCCGCGCAGTGAGCTCACGGTCCCACGGTGCGTTCCGCTCGATATCGGTGTCCATCAGGTAAATGCTAACCCTGCCGACCTGGACGCACCAGACCCCAACAAATACCTCGCGCGTGTCCAATTGGACCGGCACAACGACTCGTTCGCCGGCCGAATCGGTGACCGGCCGGATAGGCGTCTCGTCAAAGTCCAGCTCCTGGTAGACCGCCTCCTGCCACCCATGGGAGGGGACCCTCTGGCGGAAATACCCCTGCGGATACATGAAACCCACTCCCACCAGTGGGACTCCCAGGTCGCTGGCCTCTTTGCAGTGATCGCCGGAGAGAATGCCCAGCCCGCCGGAATAGATGGGCAATGAGTTGTGCAGACCGAACTCGGCCGAAAAGTAGGCGATCGGCCTGGATCTGAGATCCGGATGCGTCTGCGCGAACCAGGTATGGCCGTTCGCCATCTCTGTATCGAAACGCATCATCAGTTTCTCCAGCTTGCGCCGGAAAGGGATGTTCTTGCTCAACTCGCGCATCTGCTCCGGCGTCATACTGCGCAGCATTTTCACCGGATTATGGCCCGTGCTGCGCCAGAGTGGGTAATCCCACATACGGAAGAGTTCGCGCGCCTCGGACTGCCATACCCACCACAAGTTGGATGCCAGCTCGTTCAACCGGCTGATAGGTTCAGGAAGGTTGATCGGCTTTTCCAGGTTGCCAGGTGTATCCATTCTTCAGTTAGCTCCAGCCCAATAAAATAAACGCAGACCCCGTATTATACCTGGCGCTAGTGCAATGGCAAAAAGAGGGTGCCCTGCCTCTTTCTGACCGCGGCGATCTTTCTCTTGCCCCGGTAAAACGTTTGGCCCTTTTGTCTCAGTCGTCTATAATTCGATGATCATGGCAGAGCCGGGCGAACCCCTGACCGAACGTGAACGGGAGATCGTCGCGCTGGTAGCAACCGGCGCAACGAATCGGATGATTGCGCTCCAGTTGGTGATCAGCCCTAACACGGTCAAGGTTCATCTGCGGAACATCTTTACCAAGCTAGAGATCAACTCGCGTACCGAGGCAACGGTGATCGCCATCCGCGAGGGTTGGGTGGCGGTGCGCCATGGGGAGCAGACCGCTGCACTGTTGGCGCCCCGCATTGCAGCAGGAGCGGTGGGCGAACTGGTCCAACCGGATCTGACCGACCCGGTGGCTCAAGCGCCGCTGCCTCCCTTGCCCTGGGTCAAGCGCGCCTACCTGACTCTGAGCGCGGCCGCGGTGATCCTTGTCTCTGTTCTTGCCTGGCCGAGAGCTTACTCTTTGCCCGCTGCGCCATGCAGCAACGAGTTCACCGCCGATTGCCCTTCTGATGGCGGCGCCCTCGCCATAGGCGAACCCGAGTCGCTGTGGGTCAGCCGTGCGCCCATGCCCGAGCCGCGCGGCCGCTTTGCTCTTGTTTCGCTCAATGAGCGGCTGTACGTGATAGGCGGGGAGACACCGGAAGGGGGAGTGGGCAGTGTAGCAATCTACGACCCGCAACTGGATACCTGGGAAGTGGCCGCCGACAAACCCACTCCTGCCGCCAACCTGGCTGCCGTGGCCCTGGGAGACCGGATCTACGCCCTGGGGGGAAGCACCCGCAGCGGTGACCGAGACCGGCCGATTTCCACAATGGAGATCTATGACACTGCGGCCGGCGAATGGGTCTCAGGCGCTTCGCTGCCGACTCCCCTGGCGGCGCACGCAGCCGTGGCCTGGGACGGCAAGGTGTTTGCCTTTGGTGGCTGGAACGGTGCCAGCTATACTGGGGATGCTCAGGCATATGACCCGGCCGCCGATCGATGGGAACGATTGCCATCGCTGCCGACCCCGCGTGGCTTTGCCGGGGCGGCTGTTCTCAACGGCGAGATCCTGGTGATCGGCGGCTATGATGGGCAGCGCGAGCACGCAGTGTGCGAGGCCTACCATCCCGAGGACAAACGATGGGAGACGTGCGCCTCCATGTCCACTCCGCGGGGCGGGGTCGGCGCGGCAACCGTGGTGGGCCAGATATATGTCATTGGCGGTGGATGGGAGTCGTTTGTTGCCTTTAGCGAGCGGTACCACTCTCGTCAGGACAGTTGGGACAATGTAGAGACCCCACTGTTGCTGGCGGCAGGCGAGTGGCTTCACATGGGCGTCGCCGCTGTTGGAACGCGGGTTTACGCGCTGGGGGGATGGCAGGGCGGCCGATACCTGAATGTGAACCAGGCGTACGAAACCTTGCCCAACCGGCTCTACCTGCCGGCCGCGTCCGGCCAATAGGGCCACATCCTATTGGAGCGCTGCGTCTTTCACTCCCCGTTGCCGAGTTCTGCCGCGCCCTCTTTCAGTGCGCCGGCGAGCCGCTGGATCTTGGAGAGGGTCTCCCTCCAGGTGATCTCAGAGAGACCCATCTTTTGCCGCAACGCGTTCGTCTCTGCCCCGTCCAGATAGCTGTGTACGGCCGACGTCCAACGGAGGCATTCGAACGACACTGGTATATCCACACCTGCTCTCTGCTCTACGTCCCGCAGCACGTACTCGAGGTTGCGGGCAGTGCAGGTGAACAGCGTATCCGATGGATTGTATTGCTCTACATACTCGTCTACGATGGGCAGTAGATGCGGATCCAACTGAATCTTGCGCTCCTTGTATCGCTTGGCCGGGCTCCGGTAGCGGATGAACAGGGTGGGATTGAGTGGGTCGGATCGGTCAATGTGGTTTGGAATGATGGCCATGACCTCTCCTTTCTTGATGCTGGCCTGCAAAAGCAGACTGAGCAACAGCAGCGGCCGGGCATCTCCTCTCTTTCCCTCGTCCGTGCGCCGCATCTCCTCGGCGGCCTCTAGCAACGACTCGACGTCGGCTGCTGTCAGCACCACAGGTAGGGGGCTGCGCACTGACCGCTGGATGACCGGCGCCGCCGGATTCTTTTCCAGGATGCCTCCCTCGTAAAGCCAGCGAAAGAACACCTTCAGTGTGGTCACCCGGCGCGAGTAGGTCTTGGGGCTGCAGGGAACCCCGCGCTCCGTCAGCATCCACTTGAGAAACTCATCCAGATTACGGACGGTGACGAGGCCGATTGGCTGGCCGATACCCAAATACTTGCTCAACAGTCGCAGATCACTCGTGAATGCCTGGATAGTGTGGGGGCTAAATCCCTCATATTCCATATGTCTCTTGAATAGGCCGATCGACGCCTTGAGCGCCGTGTCGGCCGTCATGCGTGGGGTTCCTTCTTCCTCGATGAGTGACAACTGCTGTTCGTCCATGTCTCGCTCCCAAACCTGGTGATCCTTCGTATAGTTATTTGTACCCCAATTGCGCTGCTGTGTCAACCCTTGCTAGGGGGGGCTTTTCACGATAGAATTGGATGCTTGGCGCTTGACAAAAAAAGACTTAATTTCTTGTGACCATTCCACAGTTGATTCACCATTCAGTACGGGAAGCTGTTTCTCATCCAGTGGGTAGCTCCGTATCCCGGTGATCTGGCGGAAACTATGCGACTCATCAAACGCGATTTCGTACTTTTCCTCGCCCTGGCAGCATTCAGTTGTTGCGTCGTTGCGACGGCCTATGCTCAGGGCGCGAATGCCATCACCTCTCCGCGCGACAATGCGGTGGTGCAGGGCGCGGTGCTGATCGAGGGAACCGCCGCCGGCCCGGATTTCCTGCGCTACGAACTCGCCTTTTTCAAGGAATTTGACCCTCGGGGCGACTGGGTGGTTTTTGCCACTGGAGATCAGCCGGTCGTAGATGGCGTCCTGACGACTTGGGACACAACCGTCGGCCGGGATGCCGGCGCCCCCTTTTACCTGGACGGTACCTATAGACTCCGCCTGCGAGTTGTTCGCCAAGATTCGAACTATGACGAGGGATTTGTCCTAGGGATCTCTCTCTCCAACGAGGAACCGGACCTTACGCCAGAGGCCACTCCCGAAGCAGAGGCGATCGCATCGCCGATTCCGACCTCTGCGTTGGGCCTGCCCACCCAGTTGCCCACATTGACCCCGTTTCCGTCTGCTACTCCCCGCCCAACTGCCGCCCGTGAGCAGACACCCGCAGGAGATCAGGATGCTGCGCCGGAAGAGGACGGATCGTTCCTGGATCTGGAGGGAGAGTTTAGCCTTGACCAGATCAAGAGCGGCCTGTGTATGGGCGGAGGCATCACTCTGGGCTTCTTTGGAGCGCTGGCAGCCTACTTGATGCTTCGGAATACGCTGCGTCTTTTCCTGTCCCGCATGAGATCCTGGTTTTCTCGTTGATGAATGGCCGGTACCTGCTCGTAGGTCTGGGGAACCCCGGCCGTCAGTTCAAGCGAAAGCGACACAACGTAGGTTTCATGCTGCTGGATCGGCTGGCGGAAGAGCATGGTCTGTCCTTCGGAAGCGTTCGACGCCAGTCCCTGACGGCGAGTGGCCGCATCGCTGGCGAGCCGGTGACGCTCGCCAAACCGCAAACCTTTATGAACCTCAGCGGTCATGCGGTCAGCCAACTCTTGCGTTATTATCGGATTCCCCTCGACCGTCTGCTGGTGATGTTTGATGATCTGGATCTGCCATTGGGCGCCCTGCGCTTCCGTGAATCTGGGGGAACCGGTGGACACAAGGGGATGGGTTCGATCGTAGAGCAGTTGGGCAGCAAAGCCTTTGCCCGGCTGCGCGTGGGGATTGACCGGCCGCCCGGCCGCATGGATCCCGCTGATTACGTACTCCAGCCCTTTAGCGCCCAGGAGGAAACTCTGCTAAGCGTGGTGCTGGCAGAGGCGGCTGCCGGGATTCTCACCTACCTGACCGAGGGCATCACCGTGGCCATCAGCCGTCACAACCGGGTGCATGACAGTGATGAGTGATGGAGCCATGATACCTGCGCCGCCTCCGAGCGCGACCGAGGTCGCAGATCGAGGGGAGATGGATATCTCGGGTCTGCTAGCAGTGCTGGGTCGCCTCGAATCCTACCAGAATCTGTTGCGGTCACTCTCTGACCGTGGCTCGGACGAGAGCCGGAGCGTCGCCCTACTTGGCCTGCCACGCTTTGCACGTCCGGCCGTCGCCGCGGCCCTGCACCATGATCTGGGCCGATCGGTCGCCATCGTCGTCGCGCGCGTGGAGCAGGCACAAAAGCTGGCTCAGGAACTGCGCGCCTGGTCGCCGGCTCCCCGGTCAGTGTGGCGCTTTGCTGAACCAACTCCGCTTCCCTATGACCGCGCGCCGTGGGGCATCCAATCCCGAAACAGTCGCCTGTCGACTCTCGCCTTGCTCCATTCCATCGAGTCGCCACTTGCCGAGGCTTGCCGGCCATCGATCCCACCGCTCATTGTCACCTCTGCGCGCGCGCTGGCGCACAAGACGCTCCCCCCTGGTGAATACCTCGACCATACTCACCGCCTGCAGATTGGCAATACTGTCCGATTGGACACGATGCTCAGAGGTTGGCTGCGAGCAGGATACCGGCCGGCGACGGTGGTGGAAGAGCCGGGGACCTTCAGTCGGCGGGGGGGGGTCCTGGACATCTGCCCGCCCGGGGCAGATGCAGGAGTGCGCATAGAGCTGTTTGGCGACCAGATTGAGAGTCTGCGCAGCTTTGACCTATCTACCCAACGCACCCGCTCCACACTCGAGTCGATCGTTATCCACCCTGCCAGTGAGGCGCTGCCCGAGCACTCCCCCGGGGTCTATGACAAACTGGCTGGCCTTGCTGCCGGCGGCGATTGGACTGAGGACCTGACCAAGTTAGAGGAAGGCGTTCCCTTTCCCGGAATCGAGTTCTATCTTCCCTATTTTTATCCCCAGCCGGGCACCCTGGTGGACTACCTGCCGGCCGATACCCTGCTCCTCGTCGATGATTTGGCTGCGCTGGAGAACGAGCTGGGAGAGATCGAACGGCGTGCTGACCGAGTGCGCACGGAGCGCCGCGCCGCCGATCCCCTTCCGCCCGACTATCCATCGCCGATTCTGGGCTGGGAGGCTCTTTCTGTTCTCCTTGAGGAAAGGAGAGCGATCGCTATGGGAGGGTTTGATACCGGGGAGGGGGCTGGGATACCTGACCTGGCCGATGCGTTTGCTCCCGGTCCTCGCTTTGGTGGGCGGGTCAAGCCGCTGCTGCAGCACCTGTCCCGTTTGCACCTGGATGGCGAAAGGGTCGTCATCGTCAGCCGGCAGGCTGCGCGGCTGGCCGAGCTCTGGCGCGAGAGTGGCTCCTCGGCAGCAATCGCCTCAACCGGCTCAAGCCTGTCCGTTCCGCCGCCTGACGGCACCATCACCTTTGTCCAAGGGGTGTTGGGAGATGGTTTTATCGTGCGCGGGCGGACGGTGGGGGAGGAGGCCGGAGAACGCCTTTCCACGCTCGTTCAACTCTTGACCGACTCGGAGGTTTTCGGCTGGTCCCGGCCGGAACCACGCCAGGCGCCCCAGCGGCGCGCCATTGCGCCGGAATCCTTTTTTGCCGATATAGCTCCCGGCGACCTGGTTGTGCACATTGATCATGGCATCGGCCATTTTGAGGGGCTGATGACCAAGCAGCTCGCCGGTCACTCCCGCGAGTACCTGCTGGTTTCTTACGCCCAGGGCGACCAGTTGTACGTCCCGGTACAGCAGGCCGATCGGCTCAGCCGCTATGTCGGGCCCGGCGAGGGCCGGCCGCCACTGCACCGGCTTGGTGGAATCGGCTGGTCGCAAGCCAAAGCGAAAGCAACAAAAGAGATAGAAGACATGGCGGGAGATCTTCTAAAGCTGTATGCCGCCAGGGCTACGGTTCGCGGCCATGCCTTTCCGGCCGACACCCCCTGGCAGGCTGAACTGGAGGCCTCTTTCCCGTATGTGGAGACCGATGATCAGTTGGAGGTTATCGCCCAGGTCAAGCGGGACATGGAACAGCCCCGGCCGATGGATCGGCTGGTTTGCGGCGATGTCGGCTTTGGCAAGACCGAAGTGGCCCTGCGGGCGGCATTCAAAGCGGTGATGGATGGCAAGCAGGTCGGTATTCTCGTCCCTACCACTGTTCTTGCCCAGCAGCACTTTAACGTGTTCTGCCAGCGGTTGGCTGCTTTTCCGATCGAGGTGCGGATGCTCTCTCGGTTCCGTTCGCGCAGTGAGCAGCAGCGCATCCTCACCGATCTGGCGGCCGGCAAGATAGACATTGTGGTCGGGACGCACCGGCTGCTGCAAAAGGACGTCACCTTCAAGGATCAGGGTCTGCTCATTGTGGACGAAGAGCAGCGTTTCGGCGTGGCCCACAAGGAAATGCTCAAGACACTGCGTACTGAGGTGGATGTGCTTACCATGACCGCCACGCCGATTCCGCGCACGTTGTATCTGTCGCTCACCGGTGTCCGCGATATTAGCCTGATCAGCACGCCTCCGGAAGAGCGATTGCCCGTTCAGACCCATGTTGGGGCCTATGACACCCAACTGGTGAGGCGGGCCATCTTGCGCGAACTCGACCGGGGCGGGCAGGTCTTTTTTGTTCACAACCGCGTGCAGACGATTAGCAGCGTCGCCCGCCAACTACAGAAACTGGTGCCCGAGGCCAGACTTGGGATTGGACATGGTCAGATGAACGAGCGCGAACTGGAGCAGGCGATGCTCAAGTTTGTGGCCGGCGATGTCGACGTCTTGGTCTCCACCAGCATCATTGAAAATGGGCTGGATATTCCCAATGTGAATACCATCATCATCGATCGGGCGGATAGGTTTGGACTGGCCCAGCTTTACCAGTTGCGCGGCCGGGTTGGCCGCGCCGCGCGTAGCTCCTATGCGTACTTTTTCCACCGTGGAGCCGCCGTTCTTTCCACAGAAGCCCGCGCCCGACTGGAGACCATCACCGAACACACCGAGCTAGGTTCCGGTTACAGCATCGCGATGCGCGACCTGGAGATCCGCGGCGGAGGGGAGGTGTTGGGAACCAGCCAGCATGGTCACATGGCAGCGGTTGGATTCGACCTGTATACCCGGCTGCTGGCACGGGCAGTGCAGCAGCAGCGGGATAAGGATAAGATCATTCCGACCCCGGTCGAGCTCCCTTTGCCCGATATCGTCACCATTGAGCTGCCGCTGGAGAGCCACATCCCCGAAGAGTATATTGCGGATGTCCAATTCCGCTTCCGCCTCTACCGTCGGATGGCCAGTCTCACTTCTCTGGGGGCCGTGGATGAGATGGCGATCGAGCTCGCAGATCGGTTCGGACCGATCCCCGATGCAGTGGACAACCTGCTCTATCATCTCCGGATTCGGTGCATCGCCAGCAAGGCGGGGGTGTTATCCATCATGACCGCCGACAGGCAGATATCGATCCGAAAAGACGGGCTCGAAGATATAGATCGCGGGGCGCTGCAGCGCTATCTGGGACGGCAGGTTCGCGTCAGCCGTCAAGCGATCTGGTTGCAGCGGGACGACTCCGCCACGCTGTCCTGGCGCGTGCCGCTGGTTCAGACACTCGAGCGGCTGGCCGACTGGCCTGGTTGAGCTCCAGACCCATCAGCCTTACCCCCCCCGCCTTATTCCCGTCGCCGAGACCCTCTTTCAACGCCCTCAGGATGTTGTCTGATCGGTGCTGTCCAGCGGCGCCCGGGGTGGTAGAGTCGCTGGTGGCGGCCGGGCTCTCCTATTCGGTCACCAGTCGAAAACTGGAAGAGTGGTATTGGATCTTGCCGGCGCGGATGCCTATTGTGTCCCGCCCGTGACGGACCTGCTTTCCGGCCGAGATGGCGCTCCAGTGCAGGAAGCGAATGCGTCCCTCTCTTCGCAGCTCTTCCTGGCGAAACTGGACCTCGGGCAGCATTTCGAACAGTTCGGAGAACTGAGCCCGGATACCGGCCGGGCCCTGAGCAGAGTGGCGGCCGGTGACATAGATCGCATCGTCGTGGTACAGGGAGACGAGGGCCTCCAGATCTCCCATCAGCAGTGCATCCCAGTACTGCTCCGCGACATCCGGTTCCGTTGAGATCGGCCAATCGTACCCGGCGATCGCCTCCCACAGATCAGGAGCATGCGCCTCTGCCCAATCCCAACTCCAAAAGCTGGCGGCCGGCAGGCCGTTGGCCCGGACGGCGTCCAGGAACTCTACAATCTCGGCTGGCTGGGCGCGAAAGTACGAGTCTCCGTACTGCTCGCCAAAAGCGGCGCCGGTAGGGACAATGGGCCTGGCAAATGAAAACCCCCGATGCGCGGCGAGGGAGTGGTGGACGCACTCGGCCGGCGACTCGCCCACCCAGTACATCTGAGGCGCGTCCAGGTCGCAACCGGTGAGGAACTCCTGCCACGGAAAACTGGTGTGCTGGTTAGGGTAGCGGTAGGAACTTAGACCGATGGTGCAGTCCGGCGCCGCCTCTCGGAGGGCATCCATATACACCTGAGATTCCTGAGGTTTGCCTTTTGCCGGGTGTTCCGCGTTGACAAACAGACCGTCCAACTCGAAATCCCTGATGCCTTGGCCCGCGATCTCGGCCTCCTTGATCGGCTCTCTCAGCCAGAGCCAGACCCAGCCCCAGACCTGGATGCCGGCCGCTCGAAATGCAGAGGTCGCCGGGCCGAAAAGACTCTCATTGTAGGCCGAGGCGCCATCCGCAAGTTTGATGATGACGTGGGTTAGCCCTGCCTCCCTCGCCTTGGTTGCCATCGTATGGGCGTCGCCGCCCGCAATGCGGTGTAGCTTCCAGATAAAGAGTCCTTTCCCCTCCAGCGTCATCCGAGCCTCTGCGCCGTTATTCCTCAAGGACTGGCTGCTCTGCAACCTCTCTGGCCATCAACGGAGCAGCGCCCGTCTTGCCCAAGATGCCGGGTCCGCTGCTATCGATCATAGGTCAAAGTGCCGAAAGATAGAGCCGCCCACAAACTCTCGCAGGATAGAGTTATCCGGAATGAGTCGCGTGGGGCACGGCTCGAACCATTGCAGCAGGGCAAAAAGCCGTTTTGCCTCGATTCGCGCTCGATGGCCCGGCTCTATCTGGAGCAAAAGGGGTTCCACCAACGGCTTGAGCGCAGCCAGGTCGTAGACCAGCGCCGAGTTGAACATGACATCGGCGTGCTCCTGATAAGGGAAGATATGCTCCCTTTCGCCTCTGCGCACACTTGCCCATCGGCCGATCGTCTCGGCCGCGCTATAGCCGCGATGGGTGGCATCGCGCACGATCCGCCGGATAAGACGGGTGTCCGTGGTGGGAACCCGGTTATGCTGGTCCAGGTTGAGCTGCGTCAGGGCAGAGACATAGATACGAAAGACGAGTTCGGGCGGAATGCTGGGAACCAACGCCGGATTGAGCCCGTGAATACCTTCGGCCAGGATGATCTGGTCAGGATGGAGCTCGGTATGCCGGCCGGTCTCGCGCTGGCCGGTAAAGAAATTAAACCTGGGTAGCGTCACCGCTCTCCCATCTGCCAACTCGAGCAGGTGTTGATTAAAGAGGTCGAGATCCAGCGCTTCCAGCGCCTCAAAGTCATAATCGCCCGCTTCATCTCTGGGTGTATGATCGCGATCCACAAAATAGTTGTCCATCGCCATCGTGAACTGCCGAACCCCGGCCGCCCGCAACTGGATAGAAAGCCGCTTGGAAAAAGTGGTCTTGCCCGAGGAAGAGGGCCCGGCGATCAGCACCAGCTTAACCTCCGGCCGCTTGACGATCTCCTGTGCGATCCGCGCTATCCGCCCTTCGTGTAGGGCCTCTCCTACCAGGACGATCCGCTGGATCCGGCCGCCATGAATCGCCTCGTTCAGCGAACCGACGTCCTGCAGTCCCATCAACTGCAGCCACTTGCGGTACTCACGAAAGACGGTCGCCAGGCGTGGATAATCCTGATAGGGTAGCAATTGCGTCGAGTCGGTGCTGCGTGGGAACCGGATGATGAATCCGGTTGGTTGGTAAGGGTGCAGTTCGAACCAGCGCAGATAGCGGCTCGATGGGACCATATAGCCGTGAAAATAGTCGCGCATGTTGCGCAGCTTGTACAACACCAGATAGTCTTTGCGGCGTTGGTTGAGCAAGCGCACCTTGCCCAGGTCATTGCGACTCCTGAACAGATGGATCGCCTCCCCGAGCGGGGTGCGTTCCTTGGTGATGGGATCGTCCTGCTCCACAATCAAGCGCATCCGGGCCTCAATCTGAGCCAATTCCTCTGCCGTAAAGCTGGCCCGTCCCTCGACCGTGCAATAGTAGCCGCCAAAGGTGAGTGAGTGATCCACATAGACGGTAGCGTCGGGAAAGAGCTCGTGCGCGGCCGTAACCAGCAGCAGCGTGAGGGAACGCCGGTAAACCCGCATTCCATCAGAAGAACGCATCGTCAGCGGCTCTACCTCGCTGTCAGAGGTGATTCGATAGTGCAGCTCGCGCATCTGGCCGTTCACGA
>DAOUVM010000264.1 GCA_030667645.1 Ardenticatenales bacterium
ATATTGAATAACCTCTTCCCGACGGTCGGCCGCAAAGTCAATATCAATGTCTGGGGTCTTGGGCCGATCGGCTGAGAGAAAGCGCTCAAAGACCAGGTCGCTGGCGACCGGGTCGATGGGAGTAATCCCCAATAGAAAAGTTACCAGCGAATTGGCAGCGCTCCCTCGTCCCTGGCAACGGATGCCGGCGCGGCGGGCAAAGTGAACAATGTCCCACACAATGAGAAAATAGTCGGCCAGACCGAGTTGTTTGATAACGGCCAATTCTTTCTCAAGGAGGTCCCGAGGCGGGGCGACCGGATAATAGTCACGCAGCGCGTTCAGGCACAGGGCGCGCAGAAAAGTGTTCGGCGGCCGGCCGCCGGGGATAGGGGAGCGAGGGAACGCCTGCGGGCCGGCCGGGAGCAGGTCGCCGGCGTCGGCGCAGCGGGCGGCGATTCGCAGGCTGTTCTCCAGTGCGATAGGAAGATCAGGAAAGAGCGCCGCCATCTCGGCCGGCGAGCGCAGGGTATATTCGGTGTTGGGATGTAGCAGGTCACCTGCCTCCTCCAGCGTGGTGTGGTGGCGGATGCAGGTCAATACATCGTGTACCTCCCGTTGTTCTGAGGTGAGATAGTGGGTATTGCCGGTGGCAACTATTTCCAATCTGACGTGGTTGGCAAGGGAGACCAGTTGGGCAAGCAGCCGGGCATCGCCCTGGCAATGGTGGCGCTGCAACTCGATGAAGAAACGGTCAGGCCCAAAGAGACGGGTGTAGCCCCGGGCGACCTGCAGAGCTTTGCCAGGTTGTCCGCTTGCTAGCAAATAGGGGATCTCTCCCAGCCGGCAGCCGGAGAGTGCGATCAGTCCGCCGGTATGGGCAGCCAAATCCGCCTTGGCCAGGCGGGACATTCCCTTGGCTTGCCCTCGCCGAGCGAGAGTGATCAGGCGGCAGAGATTGATATACCCTTCGCCCGTCTCGGCTAACAATGTCAAGTGATTGCCGTGCCCGTCGGTGTCAAGCGTTATCTCTGTTCCCAGGATCGGTTTGATGCCGGCCTCTTGGGCTGCTTGCGCAAAGCGCACTGCGCCGTACAGTCCATCGTGATCGGTCAATGCCAGCGCGGGCATTCTCAGCTCGGCTGCCCGCGCAACCAGCGTTTCGGGTGAGGGAACTCCATCCAGTAGCGAGTGGTCCGAATGGGCGTGCAACTCGACATAGCCGGGAGAGGAGGAATGGGAGATTAGATGCGGCGTTGTTCCAGTAACCATTGGTCCGCTCTCAGATCGCGAAAGACCACCCGCACTTGCCGGCCGCCCGCATCGTCGGTGGGGCGGGCCAGGTTGCTTATCTCCAGCCGAAAATAGTCCCGCTCAACCGGCCGGCCCCACCAGTGCCGCCGCTCTCGCCAACTTTCATAGACCGACGCCACCCTGTAAATCTGATCACGCCAAACCAGCGCTTTGGGCAGCCCGTCAGGGCCGGTGGTGACCTCAACCGGGCGGGGGGGAGGCGGGCCAATGAGCGATGCTGTGACGACGACCAACTCCCCAAAGCGAGTCCTGAGCCCCCTGAGTACCTCGCGCAGCCGTTCGTGGCTCGGCTGTTCCTGTGCAAAGAGACCGGGTTGGGTTGTTGCGAGGTAGGCGGGGCGCAGCGGATAGGAGTAGAGCGTGAGGGCGCCTACCTCAATCTGGCTGTTGGTCCGGTCTGGTTCGGCTGACAACCATTGATCAAGCAACCGGCCGGCCAGGCGGCCAAGCTTCTCGGGGTCAGCCGATGGAGGCTTGACCGGACCGCCGGCCGCATACACCTTGATGCCTGCCCTTAGCTGCAGCCGGATCCCTTCGGCTTGGTATCCTTGCTGGGAGAGTTCCTCGCCCAACTCGGTCGCCATTTGGTGGGCATGGGCCAATAGCGGCGGCATGTCGAACAGCGGGTCGTCAAAGACCCGCCGCCGCTCAACTACCAGCGGTGGCGCCTCGGGCTGCACTGGTCGTGGGTCCACTCCGCATGCGAGATCATAGAGTGGGCCAGCGTAGGGGCCGAACTGGTGCACTATTGCCGTGCGGGGAAGCGCCGCGAGCGCTCCCAACGTGTTGATCCCTAGCTTTGCAAGCCGGCGGCACATTTCGGGATCGGCCGGTAGTGTGTAAAGGGGTAGGGGAGAGAGGAACGACCGTTCTTCGCCCGGAGGGATAATGCATCCATCCCCCGGCCGGGCTGCCAAGGCAGCTTGTTCGGCAGTGAACTTGTTCCCCGCCACGCCAACTTGTGCCAACAGCCCGGAGGTAGAGTAGGTGTCGATGGATAGTCGCCGGGCCAGTTCCGTATCAGAGCCGGCGATCCGCTCCAGGCCGGAGACTTGGGCGTATACGAATCCCAGCCCGGCCGTCTCGATCGTTGGCGTGAAGCGGCCGGCGGCACCGACCAGCGCCTGGTGGGCAATGCGATAGGCTTTTTCCCGGCTGGGAAGAAAGTGAGCAGTGGGGCAGAGTGTTTCAGCTTGAGCAAGGTGCATGCCAGGGTGGACCCCCGTTGCGGTTGCCTCTGAGCAACAGTCGAGCACCACGCCCGAGTCCCACGGCCGGCCGCCAAGGATCAGTGGATGCTTGGCTAGCGATGGATTGCTGTGTTGCTCCACCTGGACTGGTAGGTGGATAGCCAGGATGCAGGCAACTTTCATTGTGCCATCTCCGGCAGATATCAATACGTGAATAGAACGTGCGTTCTATTATATTACTGTGGGGGGTGGTCTGTCAAGGGTGTATGGAGATGGGCGTGCCGTTTCCGCTCTTCCCGCGCAGCGAGCCCTTTTTTCACACCTTGCGGTTGCCTGCTGACTAGATGGACTCGATCCAGCGTTCTGTAACACCAGTCCAATAATCGAGTGAGGCGATCTTGCCGGGTGCCAATGGGCTACTCGGATCCTCCCCCGGGCCGTAGATGACGGCGTAGGTGAGGGACTTGACGCGGCCAAAGCTCTTCAAGTCGGGTGATGCCGGGATTTGCCGTCGCCATGTACCGGTGTCAACATAGTACTGCTCCCCACCCTGATGGTTGCCGATCAGTTTGACAGCGGGTTTGTGGGTGTGCCCGGCTACCACAAACAGGTGTTCCCCGTTCAGAATGGTCTCTTCACGTGCTGCCAGCCTTTCCGGTCTCGTTCCCTCGACGTAGAACCGGAGCGCCAGATCGGACAGCGATTGAATCCTCTGGAGGGTGAGACCCTTCCAATTCCAGGCCTGAAGCACCAGAATGGCCTGGATAGCGTCAACGGTGTCCAGTCGGCCCTTTCTGTCGGCCTCCTTGAGCCAGGAAAGGAGGAACGGGTGGTTGTGGATGGCATTCAAGAGGGATATGGCGACGGGTTTGACAGCGTCCCGCCAGATCTGTTCTGGGGCATAGCCCGAGTCAGGCAGGTACAAGAGAAAGTTCAAGATCGCCTGCACCGGCCGCAGATCGTCAAACTCTAGAATCCGCTCATACACCCTGCGCAGTAATGGGTCGCCCAGAATCTGCCGGTCTCCGTGGCACTCGCGGAAGACCTGGGAAACGCGCGCAATCAGATCCACGGTAACGAAATCCCCAATCGGCGGGTCGTCATATACTTGGCCTGGGATGTGCAGTGGCAGCGGTTCTACCTTGCGATAGTCCTGAGAGAGATTCAGGTGATCATACTCGTGCCCGTGCCGAACCAAGGCCCGCTCCTGGTCGAATGTCAACATGTGCCGGAAGGGGGCGATACTGGGTGAGAGGCCGAGGAATTCGCGTACTGTCTTGCGTATCGTGGCGGTAGCGTTGGCGAGGCGATCGTGGTTGCCAGGGATGTAGTGCAGTTCGACGGGCACCGGGAATCTCTGGTCCTGGCCGTGTTCGTCCACATAATGGCCTTCCCTGACCAACCGTCGAAGCGCCGCCAGAATCTCGTGCACGGGGTTTTCTTGCTCGTTGATGGCGTGAAGGATGTGCAGCACCTTGGACTCAAGATCCGCATCCACATTGGCGGTGCTCACATACGGTCGCACGCCACCTGGATTGTCGTGAAACCAGAGGGCCGTCCGGTGTAACTCAAAGATGTCTCCAGCGAGTACCAGGTCCATCTTGTGCGCCCCGTCGCGCAGAGCCTGTTCGCTCAATCGGCCAAAGATCTTGATAAAAGCATTCAGGCGAATGTTGCGAGAGACCCGAATGGGGGGACGGGGTCCAGGGCCCTCGATGTTGCGTGACTGTTCTTCCTCGAAATGCAGATCAGATATGACTACCAGCATGGCGCCCTCTGGTTGGTGCTCTCAAACGGTCAATACACTGCGTGTCTGCATTTCAGAGCGTCGGATCGCCGGGATCGGGTTGGCTATACAAGTCGCCGCGCGATTCACGTGGGTCAGGAGGACAACTCGACTACCAGCAGATCGAGCGCGACGGCCGGATCGATCTGCCCCGTCTTAATGGCCA
>DAOUVM010000169.1 GCA_030667645.1 Ardenticatenales bacterium
ATACCCCGGCGATGGGTCAGCGTCCGCTCGCCCGTGCTCCACCGCTTGCTGTCCAGCGAGGCGACATTGAGGGTCAGAAAGAGGGCGGCGAGCGAGAGGTAGTAGATCAGATCACGCAGGTCTACAACGCCCCGCTCAATGCTTTCGAAGCGACTTCCGGCCCCAATGCCACGTAGAATCTCGGCCGGTGTGTCGCCCACAAAGTCCGTTATCCCGCTTGACCCAACCAGGTATAACACGCCGCACAGCAGTACGGTGGAGATGAGAGCAACGATCTGATTATCGGTGCGGGATGAGACAACCAGCCCAATAGCGGAATAGCTGGCTGCCAGCAAAACGGCCGCCAGATACCCTCCGATCACCGGACCCCAGTCCAGGTTCCCCAAGATGGAGACGGTGATGGGCAGGAAGAGGGTCAACGCCAGCGCAACACAGACGAGCGCCATCACCGCCAGAAATTTCCCTACCACCAATTGGACAAGGGATACAGGCAGCGTGAGGAGGATCTCCAGCGTTCCGGAGCGCTGCTCCTCGCTCCACTGGCGCATGGTGAGAGCAGCGACCAGGAAGATCATCAGGACGGGCATCGAGCGAAAGAGCGGCCGTACATCGGCAATGCCCCGCGCAAAGAAAGTGTCTATCCAGAAAAAGGCAAACAGCGAGGCCGCCAGGAATGTACCGAGGAAGATGAGCGCCATCGGCGAACCAAAGTAGCCATTCAACTCTTTACGGGTGATGGAGAGCGCTTGTTTCATGATTACACCTATGCCGCCGTGGCCAGTTCGTTGAAAACGGTTTCTAACGTCCGCACATCCCGCCGCAACTCTCGCAGTTGCCATCCTTCCCGACGAGCCAGATCGTATATCGCCGGGCAGAGATCAGATTCGTTAGTTCTGGGAGCGCCCTTGATGGTGGGTTGCAGACTGCCCCGCACCAGGTAGGTTGGATAGCTGTCGACCGCGGGCGCAAGCTCTACTCCACGCACGCCAGTCAGAGAGTGGAGCGCCTCTTGGATTCCGGCCGGCTCGTCCTCTAGCACCAGGATCGCGTCCGACGTGGCAGCGAGTTCTGACAGCCGCGCGTCAGCCTTGACCTGGCCGTTCATGAGGATGATGACCCGGTCACAGAGCGCCTCCACCTCGGAGAGGATGTGGGTTGAGAAGAGGATCGTGCTGTTCTCAGCCAATCGCTGAATCAAGCGACGGATTTCCACAATCTGGGTAGGATCAAGCCCAATGGTCGGTTCGTCCAGGATGAGAATTCGCGGCCGATGGAGGATGGCTTGCGCCAGCCCTACTCGCTGCCGAAATCCCTTGCTGAGGTGACCGATTGGACGAGTCAGGTGGTCATCCAGGCCAGTGGCGTATATCGCATCCGAGAGAAACGCCGTCTGATCCTCTTCGGGGACCTGGCGCAAGTCTGCCATCATCGTGAGGTAGGCTTGAACCGACTGTTCCGGATAGAGGGGCGCTGTTTCCGGCAGATAGCCAATGTGCGCCTGTATCTCCTGAGTATGGGTGAGTACATCCAGGCCATCTACCTCGGCCATTCCCCCGTCCGCCTGCAGATAGCCGGTAAGAACTTTCATGATGGTGGTTTTCCCGGCTCCGTTAGGGCCGAGCAGCCCGACGATCTCACCGGGTGCAATGTGAAATGAGACGCCTCGCAGTGCCTCGATGGGGCCATAGGATTTGGTTAGGTCGGAAACGCTTATCATCTTTGCACCTGCCTAGGTTGGTGTGTCAACCACATGATTATATCAGGCCTTGGCGTGAGCGGTGAGGTCATTTATATCATGAAAGGATAAGAATTTTGTAAGAATGTAGTGACCTGGCTGTGCAACGCGAGTTGACCTGGCCTTCGGACGAGAGTTCGCACACAATCGGTTCCTCCGACCACGTAGAGGTATTGGGGGGTACACCCCCCGCCCACCGCTTCTGGCGGCTAGTAGGCGGAGAATGACGATTGTCCGAACTCCTGTCTGAACATCAGGAGTTGACCTGTAGCGTGAGCATTGGTATAAATCAGTGGTGACATTCGCAGGTAGGTTGGCTGCCCCGAGACGATGAGCTTGCTCCTCAGCGAGACAGATTTGGCCAGGGAACCGACGTGTGTAGGTGCGATACCGGAGACCGGGCGAAATCCGGATTATTGGATAGGCCGCTCTTCATCATGGTTTTCCAGGAGCCGGATGGCGCGACCTACGTCCGCGTTCCCGGCAGCCAGCACCACTGCTGGAGTGATGTACCGATGCTTTGGCACAATCCGCTTTTTCCGTGCAGTGGTATTTGACCAAGCTCTATGACGCGCCGAAAAAGCAAGCCCAGCACAGACTCTCGTCGCTCTACTGGCAAGCGGTCTGGCGGCCGGCGGACCCGGTCCCGGCCGGCCCTGCGTTGGCCCCGCATCCGCCTTTCCGTGCGGCAGTGGTCGATCATCGCCGGGGTCGTCTTGATCGCCGTGGCGGGAATCACCATTCTCAGCGGGCTTTCTCTCAGCCGGGGAACGCTGACCGAGTTGGTTTGGGATGGTATCTGGGGGGGGTTTGGATACGGCGGGGCGATTATCCCACCGGTATTGGGGTTACTGGGGCTCTACCTGGTATTGTGGGGGATGGAGCAGTCCCCGAGCGTGCGGTGGGGCCGAGTGGCAGGAGCAGGGATGCTCTTTCTTGCCGTTGAAGGGGTGCTCCATCTGTTCTATGTCGCTGGACACACGGGCGCTACGCTGGAACAGGTCGGCGGACTGGGAGAGGGTGGAGGCTACCTGGGAGGATCGCTGGTGACCCTGCTGGAGCGGGTGGCCGGCCGGGTGGGCGCCTGGGTGTTGTGCCTGGCGCTGGCCGGTCTTGGACTGATGATGGCATCCGGAGTCACCTTGGCCCAGTTGGGGCACGCGATTGTCAAGACAGGCCGATCCGCCCTGCAGCGCCGAGAGGCGCCGCCCGAGCAACCCGTTCCTCAGGAGCAGGAAGACCCGCCAGCTCCACCGGAGCAAGACGAGGATGAACCAACAACCCCAGAGCCACTGCCGGAGGCTGCGACCTCGGGCCTATTTTACGGTGATGCGGTTCGAATGGCAGCATCCGGTCATGTGTGGGAATGTCCGTCGATGGAAAAAGTTCTCGAACCGGGCACCGAGAGCTCGGCCGCTGATGCCCACATCCGCGAGCAAGTGGAGATCATCGAACAGACGCTGGCCAGCTTTGGCGCGCCGGGCAGAGTGGTCGAAGTCAATAGGGGTCCGGTCATCACCCAGTACGGAGTAGAACCGCAATACGTGGAGCAGAGGAACGGCCGCCGGACGAAAGTCAAGGTGGGCCAGATCAATTCGCTGGGGGATGATCTGGCGCTGGCCCTGGCTGCCCAGTCCATCCGTATTGAAGCGCCAGTTCCCGGAAAGTCTTACGTGGGCATCGAAGTCCCGAATGCAAAGGTGAGCATCGTGAGTCTGCGGGACGTGATGGAGGGAGAGCAGTTCGCCGGGCTCAAGTCGCAACTCAAGATCGGCCTGGGGCAGGAAGTATCTGGTCACGCCATTGCCAGCGATCTGGCGCAAATGCCACACATGCTCATCGCGGGCGCCACGGGCTCGGGCAAATCGGTCTGCGTCAACTCGATCATCGCGTGCCTGCTGTTGCGGAATACTCCGGAGCAGTTGCGCCTGCTGATGGTAGACCCAAAGCGAGTGGAGCTGACCAATTACAACGGAATCCCCCACCTGCTAATGCCGGTGATCATGGACCTGGACAAAGTGGTTGGCGCGCTACAGTGGGTGGCCCGGGAGATGGATAACCGCTACCGCAAGTTCGCCGAGGTGGGAGCGCGGAACATAGCTGACTATCATAGCAGGTTCAGCGAATCCAGCATGCCCTATATTGTAGTGATCATTGACGAGTTGGCTGATCTGATGATGATGGCCCCGGACGAGACCGAACGCACTGTGTGCCGGTTGGCGCAGATGGCTCGGGCAACAGGTATCCACCTGGTCATCGCCACCCAGCGGCCGAGCGTGGATGTGGTCACGGGCCTCATCAAGGCGAATTTCCCCGCCCGGATCGCCTTTGCTGTTGCCTCGTCCACTGATTCGCGTGTGATACTGGACACCACCGGCGCCGAACGGTTGCTGGGGCGGGGGGACCTGCTTCTGATGACCCCGGATGCCGCCCAGCCGCTGCGGATGCAGGGTTGCTTTGTCTCCGACAGAGAGTTGCGGCGGCTGGTAGATTTTTGGCGGCGGCAGCGGCTGATGGCTGTGGAAGCGGGCAAAGCAGCCAGAGCGGAGACCGAAGAATCAGAGCCACCCGGGCCAGCCGAACCGGCCGCTGTTGCGCTCCAGCAGCCGCTTTGGGAAGAGGTCATCCAGATGGAACAGCAGGCATCAGAGCAGGACGATCTGCTAGAGGATGCGATCGCGATAGTTCGAGAACTGGGTAAAGCTTCGGTCTCCCTGCTCCAACGCCGGCTGCGGATAGGATACACTCGGGCCGCGCGCCTGATTGACGAACTGGAGGCGCAAGGGGTAGTTGGTCCCCACCCCGGCGGCAGCCGCCAACGGAAAGTGTTCCCGGCGCCGGAAGAACAAGCTGCGAGCGACGAGGCGGCCGAGTGACTCTGTGGTGGGCATCGTTTGCCTGACAGAGCGCTTGATGTATAATGAGATGGTGATGACAGCGTCCATTCACACCGCGGCTCTCTTTTCGGGAACCCGGTGAGTCAAAAGGGTGTGACAGGGAGGTGATAGGTAGCCATAGTCAATCTGACTCAAGCTGCACAGATTCGTTGTCGTTCAGTCTAGTCCGATCTCTGGAGGAGAGCAAATGCAAAGGTCTATGAGTTTCATGATGGTGATTGTAATGCTGCTGATCGCGTTGCTGGCGGCGTGTGGCGGCGACGAAGCCGGGCCAAAGGTATGCGTGGTCCTGGACACCGGTGGCGAAAACGACAAGAGCTTTAACGAGTACACTCTAAAGGGTGCCCGCGAGGCGGCCGAAGAGAAAGGGATGGAATACGCCTATGTCGTGTCGGAAGCTGCTACCGACTATCGCAAGAACATTGACAATTTCATCAGCGAAGGGTGCGGACTGATTATCACCGTCGGCTTTTTGATGGGCGATGATACAAAGGCGGCCGCCCTGGAGAACCCAGACATCAGTTTCGCCATCGTGGACGTAGAGTATTGGCCCGGTTTCGGCTGTGACGAGGGAGTTGACGATTGCTATAGCGAGGCCGGTGGTATGACCAATGTAACCAGCTTGATGTTTGCCGAGGATCAAGTGGGTTGTCTGGCTGGCGCCCTGGCCGGTTGTATGACCGAGACGGACGTCATTGGCAGCGTCTCCGGTATGGAGATTCCGCCAGTGGTCAAGTTCGTTACGGGCTATCAGACCTGCTCCAAGCGCATTAACCCCGACATCGAGACCATGAACATCTATATCCCCGACTTTAACGACCCGGCCACGGGCAAGGAAGCGGGGCAGGCCCAGCTTGCCAATGGCGCCGATGTGATCTTTGGCGTGGGAGGTAACACCGGCAATGGTGGCTTGCTGGCCGCCCACGAGCAGAATCTGATGTGCATCGGGGTGGATGTGGATCAGTACCTCACCTATCCCGACGTAGCACCCTGCTTTATCACCAGCGCCCAGAAGAACATGGATGTGGCGGCCGGGCAGGCGACGCGGGATTATGCCGACGGCACTTTGGAAGCGGGCATCAAGCTCGCCACCCTGGAGAATGACGGCATTGGTCTGGCTCCCTATCATGACTGGGACGCCAAGATCCCTCAAGAGTGCAAGGACGCGGTCGAAGAGGCCCGCAGCGGGCTGCTAGACGGAAGCTGGACCACCGGCTACTAGGGTTGGTGTTTCATCAACGGCAGGGGCTGCCGAACCCAGGCAGTCCCTGCTTTTTGTGGGGCAAGACGCCACATCGCTCCGTGCGAGGATGACAGGTTTATGACAGCGGTTATCGAGACTCGGGGGCTCA
>DAOUVM010000010.1 GCA_030667645.1 Ardenticatenales bacterium
AACCCGTCGCTGGTGTGTCCTGACAAGCTGTCGTCTGCTAGCCGGGCCGTGGCCCCACGCACGCGCCACCCTCCGCACGGCCGCATAGTAGGCATCGAGTGCCTCCGCCGCGCCGTGGCCCGGTGTCCGTGCCGGCGTGGACGGCCGCGATGGTCAGACAACCTCAGGGGTGAACACCTGCATTGGATGACCCCGGCCGCATCAAAGAGCGGTTCGAACTCGGTGGGAATCGTTCTCATCGGCCCGCCCTCTTTCGGCCGCACGGAATCGTTCTGGCAGGAGGCGGGACTCAACTGAGGCCGTGGCCGCACGCAGGCGCCACCTTCCGTAGGGCCACCTAGTAGGAATCGAGTGCTTCCGCCCGGCCGCGGCCATATGCCGTGACCCCGTGTCCGTGCCATCGTGGGCGGCTGCCAGGTGCAGACAAATCCAGGGCCACACCCGCATTGTGGCGTTTCGGTGAGCGAGGCCGCTGGACACGCATCCGCCGCGCAGGTGAGCTCAACGTTGGGCGGCCGGTCCTCTTTGAGATAAGATTCGCAGAATCAGCGGTTGTACACCGCTCTCTTCAAGACGGGGATGTAGACTAAATGCATGATGTCAAGGGAAAGCCCATACTCGTTCTTGGTGGAACCGGGCATTACGGTCGTCATATTGTCCAGAGTCTTCTGAAAGAGGCTGCACCAGTAAGAGTGCTCAGTCGTAACGCGGGCAAAGCCCGCAAAATCCTAAAGGTCGGTGAGATCCTTGAAGGTGATATAACGACAAAGGAATCAGTCGCCGAAGCACTGAATGGAGTAGGCGCCGCCATCATTAGCGTTTCTGCGTTTGCCCCCAGGTCGATTCGCAAACTAGAGTTGATTGAAAAGGACTCTGTCCTTGCGGTTCTGGCAGAGGCGGAGAAAGCAGGCGTCCCTCGTCTAGTGTACATTTCCACCTATGGCACAAGTCAAGATTCGCCGAGGGGGGTCAATCTCGAAATCACCAGGATCAAGTCCGAGGTTGAAAGCGCACTTGCCAGATCAGACTTCAACTGGACTGTTCTAGGCGCTGCCCCCTCCATGGACATATTCTTTGCCATGATACGTGGGGACACCATGATGGTTCCTGGCGGAGGACCGCCTGCCCTTCCTACTGTTTCGCCTGTAGATGTGGGGGAGATAGCGGCCCAGACGGTTCTTAGGCAAGATTTGCCTGGGAAGCGTTTCCGCATGGTTGGACCTGAAGCCATTTCGTTTCCGGAAGCAGCGAAACGCATTTCCATCGTCGCCGGCAGGACGATAAGGTTTCGAAAGATACCTTTGGTGCTACCAAAGATGGCCTACGCTGTCACTCGGCCTCTTACACCCTTCAGTGATGGTCTCCTGTATGTCAATCAAATGCTTGGCTTCATCAAGCTGTTGAATCAGTTTCCACAGGATGTCGCTTCCGAGGTTCCTAAAGTCCATCGCCTTTTGTTGGATACCTTCGACTATGTCCCAACCACATTGGAGATGGAAGCGGAAAGATGGAGCAAAGGGTTGCCATGAGGTTCCACAAAGCGAAAAAGCCGCCCAACAAACGCGTTGTGTGTCCTGATAACCTGTCGTCTGCTGACCGGCCGCACGGGCCAGTCCGCCCGGGGCCGCACGCAGGCGCCACCCTGCGCATGGCCACATGGTGGGCATCCAGTCCTTCCGCCCGGCCGTCGCCCGGTGTTCGTGCCGGCGTGGCCGGCCACGAAGGTCAGATAAACTCAGGGGTCAACACCTGCATTGGATGATCTCGGCCGCATCAAAGAGCGGTTCGAACCCGGTGAGAATCGTTCTCATCGGCTCGCCCTCTTCTGGCCGCACGAAATCCTTCTGGAAGGAGGCAGGACTCAACTGCGGCCGCCTCCACGGCACACCGCCAATGCCGCGAGATCGAGAACCACCATCTCGAAACCCCTGATTGGACCAAGCCCTTCATCGATTACCCATTTCCTACAGCTGAGAATACCCCCAAAAAAGCCGAACTTTGCGGGAAAGTTGGGCGGACCGCGGGGTCTTGATTTCCCAATCAAGATCGAATACAATGGTCATAGACTCCTGCCAACCCATTCGTCTTCCCATCCCCACCGCCACCTGGGCCTGAAAACTCAACAACCTCATCAGCGGGGCGCCTACAATCGATCTTCTCATGGCAGCAGGGCAAGCTTGGTCGTGTTCGGATCCTGCGAACCGGGGGAGTTGGTAACGGCCGCAGCTGCACCGGGGGCAAGGGACAGCGATTTTCGGGCAAATCGCTAGAACGCGCAGTCGCTATTGGGACAGGCCGCAGTTGTTTGTAATCACTTTGAGTGAAGAAAGGAGCAAACTAATGAACAGTTCCAAGCCATTTCAACAGGTAATTGGCTTCACGTTAGTCGTGTTGTTGTTAATGGGGTGTAGCGGAGCACGAGTTGAGCCGACCGCCACACCTGTGCACCCTTCCCCCACCTCGCAGCCAGAGCCGGCCGAGACAAGGGTACCCACACCTTCTGTTAGCTCCGATAGGAACCAGGACATTCAACAAACTGTAGATGAGTTCATTGTCCCCTATGTTGAAGACGGGCTCTTTAGCGGGTCCGTTCTGATAGCCCAGGGTGAAGACATCTTGGTGAGCATGTATTGGTTCAGCGTGAAATGGAGTTTTGGCCCTTCAAAATAAGACACTACGCTGCGCATGTTGCTGCTGCTATTTCACCGATTGGCTGGCTCTCAACAAGAGCTTTGACATCTGGCTGCCTCTGTGCCAGGGTCCTTTTCTTGCGCGCTTCTGCCAACTTGCGCTTGCGGTCTGCAAAGATCATGGCTTCACGGCCCTCTAGCTTATCCTTTGGTGTCACGTAGCCAATAGCGCTGTGCAGACGCTCGTCATTATAGCACCTTACATACCGATCAACCAACCTGAGGCCATCTCCCAGCGAGAGCGGCGTCCCCGGCCGGATGCACTCGGTTTTCAGCGACTTGTGCCACCGTTCGATCTTCCCGTTGCTCTGCGGATAGTTCGGCGCCGTTCGCACATGGGTCATGCCACACAGACGGATGAATTCCTTGAAGCTCTTGGCCACAAACTGGGGGCCATTGTCGCTGATGATCCGCGGCTTGGCCTTCGGGAACTTCTCACGGGCTGTATGGTGGGACACGACAGCCTGGGGTTCGCCTTGGCGATTGTGACTCCACAGTGACAGGTGGATGAGGTCTTCGCGTCCGCCGGGCGGACAATCGCGCAGCCGAAAGATGCCATGGTCTACTCTGATCCAGTTACCGCGAGCAATGTGGAAATGGTGTTGACTGTAGGCATAACCAACTTGGAGCGCTTGGGCAGCGGAAAAGTATCCCCTGTGATCAGAGCCAACCTGGAAGAGCTTGCAAGCATTCTGTTGTGGATCTCGATGCATTGGTCAAAATCTTATATAGAGCATAAGGGTTTTACACCATATGCATGGATAGTCAACAAGATACATGTCAATCTCGCTCCCGTTGACACCCGCTCGGTTGGCCACAAGAGGTGGATCTTCCTCTGACAGCTCCTGCCACCACTCGATGAGCCAATCCATTGCAGCCGAGGCTCGCTCCATCGAGAGATTGGCAAGACGGCACACGAAACTTGCGGTATTGCTCCGAGTAGAACCGCTGATAGGGATTACTTTCTCGTCTCCTTGATTGCCTAACTTGTAGGCCAACTCCTCACCTGCACTTCGCGCACACATGTCCTAACGGCCAGCGCCAGGGAGGGCAGAGTTCGACGACTGCCTGGGTCCGAGAAGCAGGGTGGGGTTGCGATATTCCATCCGAATGGGAGCATGGGCCCATTTACACCCCACCCCCATCTATTACAATGAGGCGGGATAGGAGCCGTGGAAAAGGTGGGCTTGGCCGCATCTTGTGGAGACTCGAATGGCCACTGTCGTTGTCGTAGACGATCATCCTGTTGTTCGCGCCGGCATACGGAATGTATTGGCCGCAGATCCCGGTGTCACCGTCGTTGCGGAAGGGGGAGACGGCGCTGACGCTCTGCGCCTCGTGGCGCAACACCGGCCCGATGTGCTGGTACTGGACGTGAACCTACCTGATCTGAATGGTCTGGAGGTAACCCAGCAATTGCGCCTCCAGGGTACGGCTACGGCCATTCTCGTTCTTACCGTGCACGACGACGAGGAGACGGTTTTTGGTCTACTGGAAAGCGGGGCCACCGGCTACGTTCTCAAGGACGAGGCTCTCGAGACACTGGCGCACGCCGTGCAGGCTGCGGCGCAGGGGGAGAGATGGCTCAGCCCGACCGTGACCCGGCAGGTTATGGATCGGGCCCTCGGGCGGATTCAATCTTCTTCGGAATCGCGCCCCTTGCTCACTCCGCGTGAGAAGGAGGCGTTGCAGTTGTTGGCCGAGGGATTGGACAACGCCGCCATCGCCCGCAAGTTGGTGGTGGCTACCCGGACGGTTCAGAACCACATCAGCCATATCTACCGCAAGCTGGGAGTGACCTCCCGTACACAAGCGGCGTTGTTTGCGATTCGCCACGGATTGGCGCAGAGCTCGCCGGTAAGCGACGCGCAGGATGGGCGCTAAGACGGACCGCCGGGAACGATTCTCGCGCTGGGTCTTCTCCCTGCTGGCGTTGGCGGCGCCGGCATTGGCGGCGTACTATATCTATTTCCTCTGGGGCACGCCGGCACTGGACTTTGTCTACGGCCGTGACTCTGCTGTCGTCATCGAAGTGATATCTGGAGGGGAGGCCGAGGCGGCCGGCCTGCGGGCAGGGGATCTCTTGCTCACCGTGAACGATGACACCCCCTTTGATGCCTGGCGGGACGAACTTCAATTGGGGCAGAGCTACCTGTTGGGCATCGAGAGGGACGGCCGGCGACTGACCGTGGCGGCGCCGGCCGTATCGGTGTTGCAGATCAACCTCTTGCGCAATCTCAGCACCATTTTCGTCACTCTGATCTTCTGGGGCAGCGGTGCGCTGCTGCTCCTGCGGCGCTATCGGCAGTCGGAGGTACGCCTCTTTTTCCTGCTGACGCAAACTCTTGCCATCACGCTGCTGTCCGTGCTGTCCAATATCGGTCTCTGGCCTGGGCCGCGGTGGATGATATCTCTGGGCATTGTCGGTTTTCATCTGGCGGCGCCCTTGCTGCTGCACTATCACATTACCTTCCCGGTGATGTTGGGCAGCCCGATCCGGCGGCGTCGAGTGATGGGGCTGCTCTACGGACTGGTTCCTCTGGCTGCGGCTGGCGTGCTTTGGGGCAGCGACCGATTGGCGAGTCTGATTGCTTTCTGCACCATACTGGAATACTTTGGAGCTGCTGCGATCATCGTCTACGTCTACCTGCGCCTGGCCGCCACCCGCGACCGCCGCCGCCTGCGTCTCGTCGTCGCCGGCACGGTTGTGGCCATGATCCCGGTCCTTCTCTACTATTTTTCGACCGCGATCATCAGAGCCTCCACCCATATCCTCCCCGAGTGGTTGGTGGGCCTGTTCTGCACTGCTGCTCCGTTGAGCTACCTGTACGCCACCGCGCGCCACAATCTGTTCGGAATAGATCGCTTGATCAACCGCGCCCTGGTCTACATTTTTCTCTCGCTGGGTATCCTTGCCGTCTACCTGGGCCCGGTGTGGCTGCTGTATCGTTTCTTGCCCGGCGATGGGCGGACTCAGGCGGCGGTCGTGATTGGATTGGTATTGTTGGTGGGGCTGACGTTCGATCGAGCGAGAACCCAGGTGCAGAAGTTGGTTGATAATCTCTTCTACGGTGGTTGGTACGACTATCCAGGGGTAGTGGAAACAATCAGTGATGCTCTCGCCCGCAGCCTTGACCGGGAGCAGTTGATCCACGTGCTGGCCCGGCAGACGCCGGAATTGATGCAGTTGCGCGGCGGGGAGCTATGGATTGGAGAACCGGACTCGACCATCCCAAGCAGGCCGCGGCCGCCGCGTTGGCGGACTCGACTCAAGGTTCAGGGTCGGATACCTGTCCTGTGGACCGTGGGCCCACGGCGGGACGGGGAGGACCTTTCCTCCGCCGACCGGCGCATCCTCAAGACCTTGGCCCACCAGGCTGAGATCGCCTTGAACAATGTGCTGCTGGTTGAGGCGTTGCACCGCAGGGTGGATGAAATCGGCGCCAGTCGCGAGGATCTGGCCCAGGCTCAATACAAGCTGCTCCGCTCTCGGGAAGAGGAGCGTGCGCGTCTGGCCCGCGATCTACACGATGAACCCATCCAGACTCTGGTGGGGCTGAACCTGCAACTGGGCTTGCTGGAGGCGCCGGTGGTGCGTGCGGATGATCCACCTTTGGGAGAGTCGTTGAGGGTGATGCGCGCGGAGGTGCGGCAAGTGCTGGGCGAATTGCGGCAGTTGTGTGCTCAACTGCGGCCGCCGATGCTGGACACAATAGGTCTTGGCGCTGCTCTCCGCGTTCTGGCCGAGCAATCCCCAGCCCGAGACTGTACCATCAAACTGGATTTCGCACCCGACGAGGAATTGAAGTCTCTGCCGGAAGAGGTGGCGGTAGATCTGTATCGGATAGCGCAAGAGGCGCTGGCCAACGTCGCCCGCCACGCGGGCGCCCGAAAGGCCGCCATCCGTCTGGCCTGGGAAGACGCCCACCTGGTTCTGGAGGTTCGGGATGATGGACGGGGCTTTGTGGTGCCTCGTACCCTCGGCCGCCTGACCAGACAGGGTCATTTCGGCCTGGTAGGTATGCGGGAGCGGGTTGAACTCATCGGCGGCCGGTTCGCGCTGGAATCGTCCCCTGGTCGCGGGACCACTGTTCGCGTTACCTGGCGGCAAGAGGATCAGCCGGCCTCTCTCTGACAAGCCCGGCGTCCCTGTAGTCTATCAACCTCGTACCGAGTTATTCCTACCGCCTGGTACCCCTGTACCGGGTTTTTCCCCAGAACCCGGTACAGGGGTACCGAGTTTTGGCTCCCAAAGATAGTACTGCGCCCCCATGTCAACTGCGGCCGTCTCTGCTATCCTGTTGAATGGACGGGATAGCAGAGACGGCCGCAGTTGAGTGCAGTTCACCGGCGCCCTATTCTCACTTCCGGGGCATCACTCGACTACATCTGGTTCATGAAATGGAAGAACGACCCGAGACACGCGTCTTGATCGTGGATGATCAGCCTGCATTCCGCCGCCAGCTCCGGCGGCTGCTGACCCGTGCCGGACTGAACGTCGTTGGCGAGGCCGGCGACATCCCTGAGGCGGTGGCTCAGGTACAGTCCTTGCAGCCCGAGTTGGCCGTGGTGGATGTGATGATGCCGGGGGTCAATGGGATTGAAGGCACACCACGCCTCAGGGCCCTGGCTCCCGGCATGCGGGTGATTCTTGTCAGCGCCTATCGTGATCGGTCCGGCGTGTATCAAGCAGCAGCGACGGCGGCGGGCGCCGAGGCGTTCATTGCAAAGGATGATCTAGATTTGGGAATGGTGCAAGGATGGAGCAGAGAATAGGAGCCGGTCACATGGCCACGCCCCTGGTGCGAGAACCGGGCATGGATGGTGAGGGCAAGCAGCGGGTTGCCCATCCCGGCAGTCGTTCAGCGGGTCATCGCTTCGCACCCGCCGAGGATGGCATGGGGGTCAATGCGGATGCTGGAGGGGAATGACAATGATACGAGTAGCGTTGATGGTGGATACCAGGAGCCTTGGATGCGCAGTCAAGAGGCAGACGGCCGGAATCATGAGGGTGGACTATGTCGCCCTGCTGCGCCTGGCGGAGCAAGGTGTGCGCCGGGCCTTGCACGCAGGGAAAATGGCCTGGCAGGAGGAACGCTGCCTGGTATTCGCCGCTGCGTACCTGGGGCCCTCGGGAAACGCGCGTCAGAATGGACTCGTCGTCAGTCTCGGCGATATGGGATACACGGTAAAGATCTGTGAGAATGCGCTGGCTGCTCATTTGAAAAGCAACACGGACCTGATCATGCTGGGGGATGCCCATGCGCTGATCTACAGCAACAAGATTGATGTTCTGGTCCTGGCGACTGCTGACAGCGACTTTTACGTGGTTGTGCAGACTGCTCGCATACTCGGGGTGCAGGTGGAACTGGTGAGCGTCGAGGGACAGGTCGTGCCGGAATTCGCAGAGATGGTCGATCATTCCGTTGATTGTGGACAGGCTGGACTACTGAGATCTCGGTCGGCCGTGCGCACAGATGCCAAAGCGGCGTGCTCTGTGGCATGAAGGTGTGCCGGGCCTCCCTGCTCTAGTGGTTCGCCTTTTGTGTGGTTGTGGAGGTGCGGTTTGATTGGTGGGTGATGGCGGTAATGGCTACACGAATCGCGGTTCGGTGAGCATTGATGTCACCCGTTCTTATTGGGAACCCACAGCCGCTTGTGGCGCCCAGCGGCAAGGACGCCAAACCGTGCCTCCAGGGAAGAAGGATGAGGAACGTGGAACAACAGAAGCAACAGTCGACGGATTGGAGTACCATGTCAAGCAGAACCGGTGACGCTCGCCTGGCGCACCACCCGGCGACACCTGAGGCGATAATATCTAGAGGGGAAAGCTTCGAGCCACCTGGCGGCCGCGGGCAACCGGCCGCCTCATTGGTTCGTCGCCGGAGAGCCCGGCGCACCCTTGGCTCCGAATCATCGCGGAGGTGGTTGTGGTCACTTCCCTGACGTTGGATGCCTTGCAGGACTTTGTCTTCTGTCCAATGCGCTACTGGTGGCGACAGGTTGCCCACCTCCAGGAGCCGGAGACGTTGGGCCAGGTTGCCCAAACCATCCTCCGTGAGGCGATATTGGAATACGCGCGCATCTATTGGATGGAGACCAAGCCGGAGCCAGCCGTCGTTCACCAGGCGATCCAGGATAATCCCAAGGCCCATCACCTCCAGATCATGGTCGCCACTCTCTGGGGATACCGGTTCATCGATTGGAAACAGGCCGAACTCGGCCGCCTCCTCCGGCAATACGGCCGGGCGGACGCCGAGATCGTGGTCAACTTTGTCCGCGGGGGAAAAGAGTACCGGCGCCCCGATGGCTCGCCCTACGAGGCGCCCCGCCTCACCAAGGTATACCAGAAACTGGCCAAAGAAGCCGGACTTTTGGAGATGAAACAGCGCATTGATAAAGCGGCCGATCATCTCCCCATCAAATCGAGAAAGAAGCAGAGTCTGGCCGACACCTACGCCCAGATGAATGGTGAAATGGTGGCCGATCTGGTAGCCGCCCTGCCCAATTGGAAAGGAAAGGTGCTGGGAGTTGACGTTCCGTTCGTCACAGTGACGAACGGCCATGAGCTGGCCGGCCGAGCCGATCTGCTGGTTCAGGTGGAACGACAACCCGAACTGGTCTTCTTCCAGTACGGTCAACGATTACTGCCGTTCAAGGCCTACAAGAACGACCTGCGCATCATCGCCGCTCTCCTGTCGGCCGGGGAGAGGTGGGAGCGCGGGCAGATGAGCAGCGTTCGCGTCTTTAACCTGATCGGGGAGGTCCGGCAAGAGCGGATCTACGGCCCCGGCCGCAAGGAGCGGCTGGAGGCAGTGGTGCAGATGGCGGGGCGCACCATTGAAGCTGGTGGCTACCTCCCCCGATTCCTGCGCTTTGAGACCTATCCCACCTGCCTCGCCTGCCCGTATCAGCTCTACTGCATCGAGGGAGGCGGCGACATCCTGGAACGGATGGACCCGGCCGGGCACGCTGCACTCTCGCAACAGAGCAGACGCCAACGGGAGTGAAGCAGACTTGCGCACTCAGAGGATGGCACGGTGAACACCGTCGATGACAACCAGATCAAACCCTTGCGCCTTTACCGGCCCCTCGAAGCGGCCGAGCTGCTGGGTGTGACCGAGGAGGAGCTGCGATCTTTGTGTATGCAGGCCGGCATCGAAACCACCCTGGTCGCCGGCAGCCGGCGCTACTGGGGATACGACCTCCTGCAGGCGCTGGGGACGCTCCCCCTACCCCACAGGCTGGTGGAGATCATGCCCCACCGGGGCTACTCGGCCAGACAGGCTGCTATCTTGCTGGGCGGCCTGGACGTCGAAACCTTCCAGCAATGGGCGGTTGGCAAGATTCCCGTCGTGGTCATGGGCGACCACGTCGTCTACCCGGGACGTGACCTACTGGACGCGTTGGGGGCCAGCCGGCCGCCGTCAGACCGTATCGAGCCCAACGCTGTCTATAACCGGGTGGAGGCGATACAGGTGCTGCGGATCGGCAGAAAGGGCCTTGCCGGCTTGATAGATCAGGGACACCTGCACCCGATCCTGATAGGGAGAAGGCGCCAGCTCTTCCTCGGAAAAGATCTATTGCGAGCTCTACAACGTTTACAGGAAAACGCCAATGGTGCAGATCTCTAGAAGCGCCCCCTCAGACCACTCTCATCGTCACTGACGGCGGCCGTCTTCCTGGCATAGGTTCTTCTGTCGGCCGGTTGGAATGACCCGGCAGGCGACATCCTAGAGTGAGTTTATTTGGTTATTATGCGAAGGAAAAGGACTCAAGATGGTAAGTGTGAACGTAGCTGACAGAACACCCGAAATCCAGGATCAGATTCTCACCGTGGAAGAGGTAGCGGCTTTCCTCCGGCTGAGTACGGCCACGATCTACCGGATGGCCCTGGCGGGCGAGATGCCGGCAAAGCGGGTCGGCCGGTCATGGAGATTCTCCCAGACTCTGATCGATGAATGGCTCAGGGCGCAAGACAATGGGAGAGACGGCCGGGAGCCTATCTGAAAAGTGGCTGACACAGCAATCACCCCATCACTTTCTCCCATTCCCCTGTGGGCCCACCCCTTTGGCGGTATGGTACGGCCGGATCGTGCGTTGCCGGTGGCGTGGTCCTTTGCCCGCGACTGGCTTCCACTTCTGGGGGCGGAACGGTGGGCTCTGGTCCTGGCGCTCCGCATCGCCGCGTCGGCCGATAGCCGCCGGGGTTCTGATTTCCCTATCCGTGTCTCCCCAGAGAACGACAACCGCTATCGCCGGCTGCGCACCGCCATCAGCGACCTGGCCCCCTGGGCTGGCATGGACCGCCGTCGACTGGGAAACATCCTGAAAGGGGAACCGGCCCCCTCCCTGGCCGGCTGGTGGGATGACGAGGCACCCCACGATTTCATGAAACTCTTCACCATGCTGCACCTCCCCCACCTCTCCTGTCCCAGCAACGAGAAAGGCTGGCAACGCCTGGCCTCGCCGCCGGCGGGAACCGGCCGCAAGGCAACGCAGAGGAACCGCAACCGGTCGCAAACGTGCTGCCTGCGCCTGTTCATCCCCCGCTGGCGCTACACCTATGACAGTACGACCGGGCACCGATCGGGGATTGAACTTGAGCTGTTGGCCGACGACGTCCCCCCGCCCCCGGCCGCCCAACCGGTGGCTGATGCCTGGCTGCTCCAGGTGCGTGCCTTGATCTTGCATCAACTGCCCGGCGGCATCCCCCCAGAACTCGTTGCCGAGCTTGGGGAAACGGGCGAACAGCTCGGCCGCCCAGGGCAGATGTCGGCTATCGGCAAGGCCCTATGGCGAATATTCGCACTAGGAGACGAGACCCTATGGCAAATATTCACCGTAGGGCGCCCCCTAGTGCGAATATTCGCCAACTATACTTACGACACTAACGACTCTCTTTCTGCGTTAGCAGAAAGAGACACGATTTCATCGTCACCTTCGGCGCTCCCGAGGTCGACGACGATTCAACCTTCCTTGCCATCCAATGACTCTCCCTCCCCTCAAGACGATCCCGGTGGGACCGTGCTCGAGGCCGCTGAAACGGTGGGGATCGCGGTGCTTTCCCCTGGAGCTGGTACGACTCTTCCCGCATCCACGCCTCAACCCGGTGGGTTGCCAGTAACTGCCGACGGCGGCGCCGTTGGCGGTGACGTGTGGAGTTGGAACGAGCGAGAGGCATGGGTGCAGCGAGTGGCTCGAGACCTGGGGCGCGTAAAGGTGGGACAGGGCAACGTCACCGGCCGCCTGACGCAGGCCATCTGGGGTCTGTTCACGATTGCGGGCCGGCCGGATCGTGCTGATTCTGCCGCGTTTGAGACGTTGTCCCAGGGGGCGCCACAGATCTGGCAGCGGGCCTGTGCCCTGGATCGTCGTGTTGCCCTGGCTGGGCAGCCTTGCGCCGCTCCGCTGGAGACGCTCTGGCAAGCTCTGGCCGGAACTTCGTACCCGGTGGAGGCACACCGGCTGCAAGGGCTGAATCTGACCGCTGTCGAGCGGCCGCCTGACGAGACGGGGATCGCCGCCTGGCAGCGCCGCACGGCCTGGATTGCAGGGGTCGGGAGCACCCTGGAGCGGCTAGGCCGGAATGACGGCAACGCCATCGGCCGGTTGGGCACCGCCCTGTGGGAACTATGCCGGCTTCCCGGCACTCCGGACACCGATGCGTACGCCGCACTCGGCCGCCTGGCCAGGGCGCATGGCCCAACGACCATCTGGCAGCGGGCGTGCGGGCTGTCGGCACAGGCAGCCATGCAGGGCCTATCTCTGACCCGGCCGGTCGACATGCTGCAGGCGGCACTTGCGCCGGCCGATCGCCAGGAGAGGATCACTCCCGCCCGGCCGGCGCCGCTGACCGGGGGATCGTCAACACCGGTGGAAGCTCAGGCGTGCACTGGCGCCCCGAATGATCCTTTGCCGGCCAAGGTGCTGGCGCTCTACGAGGCCAACTTTGGCCGGCCGGCGCCATTGATGGCCCGCAAGATAAGGGAAGCGGTGGTCGAGTACCCGGATCCGGAAGGCTGGGAGATTGCTTTCTCCTACGCCTGCGAGCCGGGTGTGTCCAAGCCCTGGGGATACATGTTGGAGGTTCTGTCGGAGCGCCGCCAGCACGGGTCCGATGGGACACAGGGTGACGAGAACCGGAAGCAACCGATGAGCGCGGTGGCGCCGGCCGTCGACCATCATCCTCCACCGGTGGCGTCGCTGCCCCACCCCACCCCAGAGCACGCCAGGGTGTGGCAGATGGTGCTGGACGAACTGGAATTGCAGATGACCAAAGACACCTTCGACACCTGGCTGGCAGAGACCCAGGCGGAAGGCATCGACGGTGACACGCTCATCGTCGCCGTCCCGAGCGTTCGCGCCCAAGCCTGGCTCAAAGGGCGCCTCGGCGCGGTCGTGGCGCGAACTGTACCCAGTGTCGCCGAGCGCCTCGAGAACGTGCGGTTTGTCCTGGCCGGCGAGACGGGTTCCGTAGCATGACACAGGCTACGCAACGGTTCATGCTACCGGCCGGCCTGTCATTTCCTGCATCGGTGCAAGAGATAACCGAGCAATTCGACCGGCGATTGCGCCAGGGCAAGCTTTCGAACTACCGGCCCATCCCTACCGGTTTTCCAGACCTGGACACAGTGCTGGGCGGCGGTCTCCACGCCGAGGACCTGATCCTGGTCGGTGGCGGCCAGGGAACCGGTAAAACGACCTGGATTCTCCAGGCGGCCAGGAACATCGCTCGGGATGGGGTCCTGGCGATCGTTGTCTGCTTTGAGCATTCCGAACTGTATCTCTTCCAGCGCCTGCTGGCTCTCGAGTCTTATGATCCTGCTGGCGGGAAAGAGGCCGGGATTACCCGCGATGTGCTCCGGGATCGAATCCTGGAGATGGCAGAGGCCGGGCAGGGTCACACGCGGCTCGACGAGGTGCTGCAATCCATCCCCGGAGCCGGTAGTGTCCTGGGCCGGATGGGCGCGTACTGGGAACACCTGCGGCTCGTCCGCGGCAGTTCCCGCCGAACGTCGGTGGAGGTGATCGAGACCTACCTCAAAAAGGCCCGCGCGGAAGGGTGCGAGCAGGTGGTGGTCTTGGTGGACTATCTGCAAAAGGTGCATTACCAGCCCCCCGTTGGCGCTCCCTGGCCGGACCCGCTGCAGCGCATTGGTATCGTCATGGAGGGGCTCAAGGACGTGGCTCTGGACCACGGGGTACCCGTGGTGGCAGTGGCAGCGGCCGACGACGAGGGGCTGCGCCACGGCCACATCTCGCTGGCTGACCTGTGGGGGCCAAGCCTGGTTCAGTACGAGTGCGACGTGGGGATCATTCTCAACCCCGGGAAAAGGGTTGACGACCGCCGCGGAATCAAGAACGTGCACTTCTCGGTGGAGAAGAACCGATCGGGACCGGATGGCGTCGCCATCACGTATCCATTGCACGGCCGCTACTTCCATTTTGATGCCCAAGGGACAGATAGAACTGCGAATGGAAGACGTCTTGATCGCCAAGGTCAATCCGTGCAATCAGGTGTGGGTTGAGCCAAGGGCGCCATTCGGCTCACGCATCTGAGTGGCCTGCACCGATTGACGATGATTGTCTTTTGGGGTTTTCTTTCGCAGACGGGGGCCAGCAGGATCGTACCAGACGGCAAGTCCGTGTCAGATTGCTCAAGTATTCCGAGACAATGCCCATCGCTCAGCTTTCCTCAGTATGGGCCTGCGCTCTGGAGGGAAAGAGTTCCTTCAAAGCTGACATGAACTCGTCCAGTTGCAGTTCGGGGTTGCAATAAGGACTTTCCCTCAACCGGATCATGCCCAGCCGGTCGAGGGCGGCAAAGTACTCAAACACCAGTTGTCCGGCCTCTACCACGGCCGGATGGTCTCGGTATCGATCACGCAACTCCAGCGCAAGGTTCCACTCCCTCTCCATTGTGGTGGCCAGGATGGTGTACATATCCAGGGCATGGTAACGACCGAATTCCTTGTTGGCATCATGCAGCCGGTCCCTGAAAGGGTAGAGGTTCATGCCCTAATTATAGCACGAGCGTTCTATGCGGACAAGCGCCGACGACGAGGGGCTGCGTCACGGCCATATCTCGCTGGCGGACCTGTGGGGTGGGGGTCCCCCCAAAGCCTGGTTCAATACGAGTGCGACGTGGGGATCATTCTCAACCCCGGGTATAGGGTTGACGACGGCAGGGGAATCAAGGAGGTGGTGTTCTCGGTGGAGAAGAATCGATCGGGACCGGACGGCGCCGTCATCACGTATCCGTTGCACGGCCGCTACTTCCATTTTGCTACTCAAGACATGGACAGAGCTGAAGGAGACGACACTTGAGTTGATCGACCTGACTAAAGGGACCGCGATAGCGAGGATGTCCATCCTGGCTACACTCGCTTGCTCTGAGTAGAGATTCACAGCTCCGAACAGACCCTGGTTGCCTGTATGAGATTGACGCGACTGAGTTTGTCAGCGCTGGGTGCACTACTCCAGTTGGCGCCGTTCCATCACGGAACTCAGCAGAGGGCAACCTGCTTGGCAAGATGCCTCTGCAAGTCCTCCACAAAAAGGGAGATCATGGTTGCGGAGCGGGCAGCTTCGACTGCCTGTTTGTGGGAGTGGATAATTGATCCAGATTGGACCTCTAGCCTTGTTGTTGACAGCGCCAACAGTATATGCGGGCAGGGTCAACAGACGGGCATTGCACGGGCATCACTGGACGCTCATTGCTACGTCAATCATAACCAGGATGGAGTGGCAAGACGGAGAAACCCCTGCTGATGTTCTAGAGTTGCCATTGGGGTGGCCAGCCACCTTGGCAGACGGAGGCAAATAGGTAGTGGCTCCTCTTGATATGATAGCTGCTGCCCAAACCTGCACATGAGGGCGACCGCGCCTAACGGCGCTCGGTGTATCGGTGTTTGCTTGTCATTTGCTGGCGAGCCTGGGGTCAGGTAGAATCCTCGTGGACCGGCGGCTTGCACGCGAGCTGTTAGGCCGCCTGCAATTGCTTCTGTGACCGCGTCTGTGTATGAACAATGTTAGGAAGGCCCGTGAATAACATACCCGAACAAATAGTCGAGAATGTCTTTCCGGAAGAGCGCAAAAGGCTTTTGAGGTACCTGCGGGAACAGAAACGCAACCTTGTCCTTTGGCTAGTGCTTTTTGCCACACTCGGACTCGTCTACTTGGGCATGCACTTGATTCCCACTCTGCAGTATATCATATCAAACCCTCAGGTCACCCTCAACTGGATTCTCTTTTGGTGGATCATCACCATCGTGGCGGTCTCTTCTGTCTGGCCTCAGAAACCCGGTGACGTTTTCAGAGAAGATTTCAAGAAAGGAGTCAATCCCCGGGTTTGGGAATACGAAGGCAATTGGAAGACAGAACTCGACGAAAAAGGGAAACCGGTATTGACTGTGACACATTCAGAGCTTGGCGGCCTCGTGATTCCATGTCTGTCCTGGACCGATTACGAGGTCGAATTCGCCACTCGCATTCTGAATCAATGCACCAGCTGGTTGATACGAGCTTCCAGTCTCAACGACTGCGTGATGATCCAAATTACAGCAACCCATGTTCGGCCCCACGTACGCGCAGGCGGGGTATGGTTGTTGATTGGCGAATACGAACATAATTTACCGATCAAAACGAGCGAATGGTACGGAATTCGTACTCTTGCACGCGGAGCGTGGGTAACGGTGTACGTAACAATTGACGGAAAAGAACATATGGTATTGCAGAGTCGAATTCTTGGTACTCGCCCACCCGTGCGCGCCGAGATCGAACTCGTAGGATCACAGCCGGCTGGAGATAAAGCTTCTCAACTGCTCAGTGTGTCGGTCCGTACCGGGTCTTTTGGTTTCCGACTTTACGGCAGCGAAGAGGCCCAATTCCGGAATTTGCGCGCCTATGGATTGAAATAAGCTGCAGTGGCTTGTGTCCCGCTCGCCCATATTGAAGTCACTCCCCCTCCACCTCATCCAGAAGTCAATCACCGACCCGCAGCCGGCAAAGCAGTGCCTGTAGTCGCCCTCGGCACCGACAAACTCCACCCCCGTCACGCTCGCCTCGATCCGCTCCGAAAGTGGCCCTATGGGCTCTTCCACTGGGGCGGAAACGACTTCCCGGACCGTTTGAGGGGCCGGGAAAAGCCGGAAATGGTCGCGGATGGTCTGCCGCCAGGTGCCGGCCGTCGGGGCCTCCCCTTACCCTCCATCGCATACAGACCATAGGCGCAGGCGACACCGGCCCGGGCGGCGTGTTGTCAGGAAATCAGACCTGGGATATCATCACGGCATAGGGAGAGCCCACGCGGCGGCCGCGCGATCGGAAGGAAGAACGCGGCGTGGGCAAGGAGCCAACGCTTTAGTCATTCCTTTTCGTAACGCCCGCTTGACCGGGCCAGAGATCGGGCAGGCGGCCGTTCTATCTGACGCAACCACAGGACCAGGGTGCCTGGGTGGGGAGAGAGGCAATGCAATCTATTTTCGAGCTCTGTATCCCGCGAGATGAAGTACTGCGAGGGGAACTCAGGGAAGACATCTTTGCCGCCCGTCTCAAGGACGTGATGGACGGTACGGCCGATCACAATACTGTCCGTATAGACATAAATAACGGGTGTGAGCGGCGACATTGGCAAAAAGCGAGCCTACGAGTAAGCTACGAAGCACAACTTTCGCCGGAGGTGCTTCATGACTCAACCCGAAGGCTCTGCCATCGAGTATACCA
>DAOUVM010000129.1 GCA_030667645.1 Ardenticatenales bacterium
AGTGCTGGTCCTGCAGTGCGTGAACAAACTCGTGGGCATAGATTGTTTTTCCCAATGGACCCATCACGCCTTCATCGCTGACAACCACCAGTGATTGGGTGTCACTGTCATAGTAACCGGCGATTTGCTCGGTGTACAATGTCTCCATCAACGTTCGCAAGTCGGTGTCTGCGGGGATGAAGTCAAAGGCGGCCATCTCGATGGCATCCCTCCGCGCTTCATCCGGCGAATAATCAGAGTTTAACTCATCAACCATCTTTAGCCGCAACTCGTCCCGCGTCAAGAGCGTGCACGTAACCGGCCGGAGCAGCTCCAGCCCGCGCAGTTCAGTCAGCAGCGGTTCTATGGTGTCCATGATGGCAAAGTCTGCTTCGTCCTGCTCGGTCGGGCGTCGCGCGCCGGCATCCGGTGTCACATTGACTGTCACACTGGCCGGATGGCTCTCCATGCCGCCGGAGTCGCTTGCCGTCACGGTCAGCAGATGGGTGCCGGGGCCGGTCGCTACCCAGTGGAATTCGCCCTCGATCGAGAGGGCGCCGCCGGCCGGGAACTCTGTTACCTGAAGGCCATCAACCTGCAGCGTTATTCTCTCGACCCCGCTCTCACTGGAGGCGCTCCAGCGGATTGCCACCTCCTCCCATTCCTGGAACTGGTCTCCTGTGGTGGGGGCGATCAAGTTGACAGCCGGCCGCGCAGGAGATGTCGCAATTGGGGGGGGGCCGTCCTCCTCGGGAATGGGTGTCGGCGGGCTGGCGGGCTCTGCCGGTTGCGTCGCCACCTCGCCTTGCGATTCATACAATCGGGTCAGCGAGTGCTGCAAGGCAGAAGTGCGCGTGGCGCAGTCGTCCAATTGGTCTTGCGTTCTCTCTTGTTCTTGCTGCTGGTAGTTGTAGAGAAAGGTGGCGCCGGTCAGAACCGCGGCCAGAGCGATGACCAACGCTAGGATCAGGGTGACGAGCAGAAAGCGACGCATGGACTGCTCCTTCGATCACAACCAACTTTAAGGTGTGGGTTATGCTATCAGCGGGAGGAGCAGGTGTCAAGCAGTCGATGATAGGGCGTTGAAGGACATCCCATGAGTCAATCGCTCTCCCCCAAGCAGCATGGCAAAGGGAAAATCAATAGGGAGTAGCGACAGCCACCCTCCCCCAATGTCTGCACTCTGTTCGGTCTGATTGCGCCTGATCCGACACCCTTTTACGGCCGTAGAATCCATTCCCCCAGGGGCGCCCAGGGGGCGGCGCCTGCAAGTCGTTCATCCAACAAGGGCAGAGTACGGCCGGTAAAGGCATCATAGATCCTGAGCGTTCCCAAGACCCGACCAGAGGACGAATCTGGGGGGACGGACAGCGTGTGTGGATCGGTCACTCGCGAACCAGCGATCCATTTGAGAGTGGGGATCGCTCCCAGAGCCGGAATCCCATCGTCCAGATCGAGCCATGCCCAAGAGTCATCCGGGTTGAGGCCGACGAGAGAGGCGGAGACAGCATAGTCGCGCTGGATGGGGTAAGAGGCGGCAAAATAGAGGCGGGGGTTCGATGGCGGCACGCTCAGAGACCGGGGCGCAAAACCCAGGTAGATGATGCCAGGGCCAAAAGGCACGTACTGCTCCAAAGCGCGCGGAGGCGGAAGGCGAACATCCCTTTCGAGTGCCCACGTCCCCATGAATGAGGCCGAGTCGGAAGTGATGGTTGGTCGACTTGGCAGGCGGGAGAGGGTATGGACGGTGACCTGGCGGCTGCCGGCCGGCAGAGATGGGATCGCTCCGTGTGTCAGTGGCACGCCGTTCTCTGATACCGAAAAGGTGAGCAGGTCCGTGTGCCGCTGCGCCTGCCAGTGCAGGTAGAGGCGCGGCTGGTCGGGCAGGGTGAGATCCCAATCCACGCCAACCAGAGAGAGGCCATTTCCCACCGTTTGACGGCGTGGCCGTTGCGTAAAGAGCCTGACATCCTTCTGGGCAAGGTCCAGGCTGAGCAGTTCAGTCCGCTCCTCGCCTGAACTGGTGAGAAGCGGCCCGCTCGGAGTGTACGCGCCGATTTGCAGGCTGTAGCGGCCGGGTTGCGTGCCGGGTCGCGTATACAGCCTGAACTGGGTCAGAGCCACGTCGCCAAAAGCCAGAAAGCGAGTGTCAAGAACTTGGTCCTGTTGAGCATAGACTGCACCATCAAGGCCCACCAGGTGTGCGAACAGGGACATTTGGGCGCTGGATCTCGGAGACCAGGCGAGCGTGAGGATCGTGGGCGATTGATCTTTACTCATCGCGAGCTGATATCCAAGTACGACCAGGGTGTCGCCCAGGATAATGTCGGCGGACGGCGCCTCGTGGCCGTCATGGCTTTCCCGGACTCTGCACGGTGTAAAGTCGGGCGGAAGGGCACGCCGTGGTTGCGCGCGTACATGGAAGGCCTCGCCCAGCGGTTCGAACACGGCTGGGATGTCAGCGTAGGCCATTTCGTGATAGTGCGTGACGACGACCGGCCGCTCCTCCATCTCTTCCCGAATCCGCCTTGCCCAGGTCTCTTCATAGGGTTCGGCCGTAGGGTATACGTATTCGATAGTCAGGTCCGGTCGGGCATGTTCCACTTTATGTAAGAACTGCAGCGGCATTGCCCAGTGAAGGTCGGCCAGCACAATCGCCCCCTCGGGAGCCCCTGCCAGGATCGGCGCAGCATAGCTCCTTGCGTCTTGCTGGCGGGACAGCGCGCGGAAGCTGGAATAGTGGTGTCCGCCCTGGAGCAGGCCGATGCCCGCGACCAGAGCGGCAGCCAGGAGATGAAAGGCTGTCTTGGGGAGTGCCGGCAATGACTGGCGCTGCAGGTGCACCGCAGGCGCAATGTAGCCCAGGCCACAACCAATGGTGATGGCAAACAGGACATACGCGGGGAGCATGTATTCCACAGTTTGGGGAGCGCGGTAGGTGGCGGTGACAACTGTGTGCAGGGCGAACCCGCCGACAAGGAGCAAGGCCAACCGGCGGTCTTTCCATAGGAGCAGGATCGCCCCGCCCGCCGCGGTGACCAGTGCCACCGGGTGGAACTGGAAAGCCAGCACGTTTCCCATTACCTGGAGCCGGGCCAGAAACTCGGCCGGAGCAACAAAGTAGAAGAGGTCACTGGAAAAGCCGAGCGCCAGCGCGTGGTGGAGAAAACCCTCCACCGTATTCAGGTTCTCCGGGGCCAACGGTGCCCCGGCCCGCAGAGGTAGGTAGGCTAGCGGCAGGAGACAGAATAGTCCGGCAAGTATCGGCCACCGCCAGCGCCGCGGCTCTCGGATGAGAGATGGGTCAATCAGAAACAGATAAGCGATGAGCAGGATGCCGACGAATATCAGCGACGGATGGTGGGTGAGCCCCAGGGTCAGGGAAGCAGCAAAAAGGACGAGGAAGCGCGTAGTTGACGGCTTGGTTCCAGCGTGACGAGCCAGCGCGTACGCGGACAGGGCGGTGAAAAAGGCGGCCGGTGTGCGCACGTTGGAGATGGTGGCCTGCGCCCAGAAGGTGGTGCTGGTTGCCAGTGCCAGTGCGGCTGCGACGCCGGCCGCCTTGCGGCCGGTGAAATGGCGTACCGTCGCGCAAACCAGTGTCAGCGTGCCGGCTGCCATCAGAGCCGAGAGCAGGTTCACGCGCCAGGGAAGGGTTCCGATGGGGAGTTGTGTCATCAGCCACCCGAGAAGGGTGTGCAGTGGGTAGCCGGGGGGATGCGCGACTCCCAGGACTGCCGCTACCAGTTGGTATTCGCCGCTATCGGCCGGGAGAACGTCCGGGGCCAGGGTGTGAATGTACAGGGAGAGTGATGCCAGGAACACAAGGACGTACAGCGTGATGGGCGACGTCAAGCGGGCAATAGGTGATCGCGCGAGACGGCCGAGAGGAGATGCGATCGACGGGAAAGTCGGGTCCTTTTCCGTCCATCGGATTGCGCAACCTGCTGCAACCGCCAATACAGCGATCCCGGCCGCTACCTGCGGGTCGGCCAAAGGGTAAGGAAGGTAGAGGAGCAAGAGCAAGGCAGCCTGCATCGGGATGGCAACGCGAGGGCCGCTGTCCCCGCGCGCCGGACGGCGGCGGCCAAGGACCGCGTGACCAGAGAGCCACAATGCCAGGCCGACGAGCAGAGCGTTGAAAGCCAGTGTGAGCGGCCAGGGCCAGGGGCGCCCGGTGAGTTCGGGGACCAGGCGCCCCAGGAACAGACCAAAGGCTATGTATCCTGCTGAGGCGAGGCGGCTGCCCACCTTTCCTGTCACCCCATTCTACAGCTCTTCACCAAAACGCCAGTTCTGTCGTTGAAAGAACCAATATCCAACAGCCAGGACCACTGCGGCAGTCAGGGCGAGGCGAAAGAAAAAGTCCAGCGCCATCGGCCGGCCATAATACATCGCATCGCGGAAAGCAGCAGTAAAGGACGCCATGGGGTTGAGGATGCGGGCCAGCCGGCTGATAGGTACGTTCATCCCCAGAATTGAGCGCGTCGCCCCTAGTGTCTGTTCATAGTTCCAAAACACCGGCGTCACAAAGAACCAAGCCAGCATCAATGTCTCCATGATGATTCCCATGTCGCGATAAAAGACGTTGATTGTGGCCAGTATCATGGAAACCCCAAGGGCAAAGACCGCCTCCACCAGGATAATGACCGGCAGCCACAAGAGATGGGGGAAAAAGGAGCCGCCCTCTGCACCGGGAACGCCCATGAGAATCGCCAGCCCAAAGTAGATCGGCAGGGCAATGAGGAAATGGACCAGGTTGCTCAACATCACGGAAAGGGGCAACACTTCGCGCGGAAAATAGACCTTTTTGATGAGATGCGCGTTCCCCACAATGCTGTGCGTGCCGACCGTCAGCGTGCCGGAAAAAAAGTTCCATGGCAACAGTGCTGCGAGGATAAAGGCCGGGGGAACCGCCACGCCCTCCATCCCACCAGCCAGGATGGTAAAGACCACTGTAAAGACGAGCATCATCAGCAGAGGGTTGAGCATTGACCACGCAATGCCCAGGACCGAATTCTTGTATCGGACCTTGAGGTCGCGGACGACCAAGTTGCTGATCAGGTAGCGGTAGGCAATCAGTTCTCGTAGTCGGGCGATGAGACCGACTTGGCTTCCGGTTGCCATCAGTGCTGTCCTCTTCTGGGCTCGAGTTGGTCATAGATGGAGACGATCTGACGTCCGGCGCGTTCCCACGAATAGCGATCCTTGGCTCGCTGGCGCAGCGCCGCTCCCAGTTCAACCCGACGAGTGACGTCGTCGAGCAGGGTGCGAATCCCGGCTGTGAGTCCATCCAGGTCGCCTGGCGGCGCATAAACCCCCAGGTCGCCCAGGTACTCGCGTTGAACCGGGGTGTCAAAGGCGACCGTCGGCAGGCCCATAGCCATGTAGTTGAGTATTTTGCCGCTTCCCTCAGTGGCGGAGAGCTTTGGGGCAACGGCCACGTCGCCCACCGAGAGATAATGCGCAGCCTGCTCGTAAGGGATCTTTCCAGTCAGCGTCACCCGGTCTTGCACTCCGAGTTCATGAGCCATCTGGACATAGTCCTGGTGGCCGGGGTAGCCCATGATGAGAAAATGGGCGTCGACGCCGGCCGCCTTGAGTTGAGCCGCCGACTGTACCAGGCAAGGGGTCCCCTGGTAGGCTGCCAGCAGCCCCAGATAGATCACCACCGGCCGGCCCGCTGGAATGCCCAACTGACCTTTCAAGGAGGTCAGGGCGTCGGACGCGCCGCGGGCTGCCGGGCGAAATGTCTCTGTATTGACACAATCCGGCACCGGGTGAATCCGTTCTGTCGGCACCTGAAACTGCTCTTCCAGTACCCGCTGGGCGTGCAGTGAACTGGTCAGGATGGCCACCGGTAGTTTGTTGATTATCTGTTCCAGCTTGCGGGCGGGTTTGAAAAAGGGGCCGTCCGGGTTCAGGAATCGGTGGTCTAGCATCTCCCCGGTGAGGCTGCCCTGAAAGTCAAAGATCAGTGGAATGCCCAGCAAGCGGGCAATCGGCGCGCCAATGAGGGCCCCTTCGTGCAGGTGCGCGTGGATGACGTCCGGCCGACTCTTGAGTGCCGCGCGGAGTGCCGTATAGGCCAGGTAGATGTCATAGGCGATCTTGTGACGGGACGAGCCGACCTCAAAGTCAGCCCTCCATGGCAGAGGGGAGGTGCGAATGATGTCCAGGTCGGCAATCGGCCGTCCCTTGTGATAGGTGACAACGGTTACCCGGTGACCCAGGCGGCGTAGAATCAATGCCTCTTCCAGAATGCGAACGTGACAGCCATAGTCCGCAAAGAATGAGGTCGGGGCGAGCATCAAGATGTCGTAGCGGCGCTTCACTTTTCGTCGTGGGACTTGCGCCGCGACCTAAAGCCAAACAACTGGCCAAACGGGCTCCCGCCAGTGGGCATTTCGGGCCGGGAACGCTTTTCCCACCGATTGAGTCCCCAGTCAACCAGCCACTCTTCCCGCGCGTCAAAGCTCTCCCCGATCTGGTCAGAGAGAGCGTCCTCCCGTTCCTGGTCTACATGCTCGCGGATGGTCTCCAGTTCGGCAATGGCGGCGTCCAGCCAGAGCAGGACATTCCCCCTGCTAAGAATGGCTGCCTTTGCCACGGCTGGACCACCGGCTGCCAGCGGCTCGCTAAAGTGAACCAAATCGTTGGATGATAGTCGTCGCATCTCGCGCCAACCGGGAGAACGCGTGATGGGTCCAAATAGAGCGGTCGCCAGCAGCCCCGGCATCAAATTGACTGCTGTGGAAAGCCCATCGTACTCGACCGGATCCACAAAGTGGGGGATTGCGCCCAGCAACGTGGCGAAATCCTGAGCGGCCTTGACCGCATCCGGCCGGCAGTCCGGGGCCGGCATCAGGCAGCAAGGGCTGTTGGCGAAAAGGTCGGTGCGCGCTCCCTCCGGCCCGCTGACCATGTCCAGAGCGGCTTTTGGGTTGATTCCCAGGGAGATGCCCACAAAGTGATTCCCCTCTCCCACATAGTCTGCCGCCCAGGCCATCACCGGCTGCTTGAGAGGTGAATTGTCAAGGACAACGCAACCCGGTCGGAGTTCGGGACCGATGGCCTTCAG
>DAOUVM010000202.1 GCA_030667645.1 Ardenticatenales bacterium
CGTTGCCGGTCACGCATCCTATCTCATCAATATCGCCTCTCCCAAAAAAGATCTGTGGGAAAAGTCCTATCAGGCGCTCAAGGTAGAGATGGAGCGGGCAATACTGCTCCAGGTCCCCATCCTCACAATTCACCCCGGGTCGCATACGGGGTCTGGTGAGGATGCGGGTCTGGAGCGGATAGCGGCCGCCCTGATCCGCCTGCGGCAGGATCTTCCAGAGGCGCCGGTCACGCTCTGTCTGGAGACGATGGCCGGGCAGGGAAGCAATCTGGGCTATCGCTTTGAACAACTGGCCTGGCTGCTCGAGGCAGCGGAAACTGGCGGAGGGGAACGGCTTGGCGTCTGCTTTGATCCGTGCCACGTCTTTGCCGCTGGCTATGACCTTCGCACGCCGCTAGTCTACGCCGCCACCATGAACAAATTCGACGATGTCATTGGGCTGGACAGCCTACTCTGCTTTCACCTGAACGACAGCCAGCACGAACTGGGCAGCCGCAAAGACCGGCACGCGCACATCGGACAGGGCCACATCGGGTTGGACGGATTCACCAGCTTGCTCAACGACCCCCACTTTGCCGAGCACCCCGCCCACCTGGAAACCCCTGGATCCGATCCAGATCACGACGGCGAGAACATGGACCGGGTAAACCTGTCCACATTGCGTAGCTTGATCAAGGGAAGAGGCAAAGATGGCCAAGAAGAATAGGGTGTTCATTTGCCAGGGTTGCGGCCGTCACTCTGCTCGGATGATGGGGCGCTGCCCCGGGTGCGGCGAGTGGGGAACCCTGGTGGAGACAATAGTCGACAGTCAGCCGCCCGGGGGTCGCCGGCCGGCCACTGCGTACCGCACCCAACCCCAGCGATTGGCTGAGATCAGCACCGACGCGCTGGACCGAATACCTATCGCCATTGAAGAGTTCTCACGAGTTTTGGGCGGTGGTATCGTGCCTGGCTCGTTGGTCCTCGTGAGCGGCGATCCGGGCATCGGCAAGAGCACACTGCTGCTGCAGTTGGCCGCCCTCATTGCCGAAAAGGCCCCGCCGGTCCTCTATGTCTCGGGCGAAGAGTCCAGCCATCAGATCAAGATGCGGGCCGATCGGCTGGGGATCGAGGCAGCCGAGCTCTACCTACTGGCCGAGACAGGGCTAGAGTCAATCTTGGAACATCTTGGCCATCTGGGACCCCGGCTCGTCGTGGTCGATTCGATCCAGGCGATTCACACTGCCGGCGTCGAGTCAACCGCAGGCAGCGTCAGCCAGGTGAGGGCATGCGCCGCGCAACTGCAGGAAGTTGCCAAATCGGGTGGTACAAGCGTCGTATTGGTAGGACACGTGACCAAAGAAGGAGCCATTGCCGGGCCACGAATTCTGGAGCACATGGTGGACACTGTGCTCTACCTGGAAGGAGATCGATTTCATTCGTACCGGCTCTTGCGAGCAATCAAGAACCGCTTTGGAGCCACCTCAGAAGTGGGAGTTTTTGAGATGCAGAGCCAGGGAATGAAAGAGGTTGCCAATCCGTCAGAAGTGTTCCTGGCCGAGAGATTGGCCGGAGCGGCCGGCTCGGCGATTGCAGTGACCATGGAAGGAACGCGCCCCCTGCTGGTGGAGGTGCAAGCGCTGACGAGCCCCACCAGCTTTTCCAATCCGCGGCGCACCGGGAATGGAGTGGATTTCAACCGGCTACTTTTGCTATCGGCCGTTCTCAGCAAGCGGGTGGGGATCCGACTGCACGATCAGGATGTCTTTGCCAATATCGTGGGCGGGTTGCAGGTAAGGGAACCGGCCGCCGACCTTGCGATTGCCGTTGCCATCGCCTCTAGCAGAATGGATCGGCCGGTGGCGGCCGATATCGCTCTCATGGGAGAAGTGGGGCTATCGGGCGAACTGCGAGCTGTGGGACAACTGGCGACCCGCGTGAAAGAGGCGGCCAAACTGGGCTTCCGTCGATGTATTGTCCCCGCCACCCCCCATTCCCCGCAGAATAGCGGCCCCCAACAGGTCGAAATCCACGCCGCGCGTTCGTTGCGGCAGGCTGTTGATCTGGCGCTGCTCGAATAGGACAGGACACCGGGCCTGCGGGCCCGGTGTCCTGCACGGGGCTATTTGATCTCGACGACGGCGCCTTCTGCCTCAAGCTGGGTTTTGGCGTCCTCGGCCATCTCCTTGCCGACCGCCTCCAAGATGATGCTTTCGCCGCTGGCGGCGCCCTCTACCGCCTCCTTGGCCTCTTTCAGTCCCAATGCCGTTACCGCGCGCACAGCCTTGATAACCTTGATCTTCTTGGGGCCGATATCCGTTAGGACCACGTTGAACTCGGTCTTTTCCTCCTCTTCCGCTGCCGCCGGGCCAGCCGACGGGCCAGCCGCCATTACAGCGGTGGGCGCAGCCGCGCTGACGCCCCACTTGTCTTCTAGCATCGTGGTCAGCTCAGCCGCCTCTAACAGCGTGAGGTCGGAAAGCTCTTCAACCAGTTTAGCCAAATCTGCCATTATCTAATCTCTCCTCAACAGTCTTTCTTCTCTGTTCGTCTAATATCTCGGGCGGATCTTTCTAGTCCGCACTTGCTTCTTGCCCGGCACTGTCCGCATAGGCATTGAAAACGTTGACGACTTGGCGCACACCGCCGGCCACTACTCCGGCCAGGTTGCGCGCCGGGGCATTGACGAGTCCCATGAGCTGCGAGCGGATCACTTCAAGCGGCGGCAGGTCTGCGATCGTTTCCACCTCGGCCAGCGACAGAGGTCGACCGCCCATGATTCCACCCTTGATGACCAGCATCTCGTTGTTCTTGCCATAATCCTTGAGGGCCTTTGCCACCGCGGGGAACTCTTGATGGCAGTACCCAACCGCCACCGGCCCGGTCAGAATGTCCTCTGGCACCGGAATGCCGGCCCTCTCCAGGGCGATCTTGAATAGAGTCACCTTTACCACGCTGTACGAGCCACTGGCGCTCCGAACGGATGCCCGGAGCTGGCCGAGTTCGGGCGTGGACAGGCCACGGTATTCAGTGATGATCATCCCGCGGCTGGCGGCCGCCGCCTCTGCATACTGCGCCACCAACTCTTTTTTCTTATCCTTTGTAATAGCCAAACTATTTACACCTCCTTACAGTGATGAACAAAAAAAAACGGTCTCTTCCCTACCTGCCAAGAAAGAAGACCGCTGCTCGTACGGCCGGATCGGACGAACGAGTCTAATCAGGGTCAGTCGGCCTTGGCAGGCGAATTTCAGCATCCTGTCGGATGCCCCTGCTGTCTGGGGCGGACGATTCAGTTGTTAAGCGTCTCGCCGTCGCGGCCCGCGGGCTGCGACGGCGAGACGCTGGCAAAGCTAAAGCTCTAGCTCCAATGCAAGAAGTTCGCTGACGTCCAGGCGGATGCCGGGGCCCATCGTCGTTGTCAGGGTCGCTCGGCGCACATAGTTGCCTTTGGCAGCGGCCGGGCGCGCCTTTCTAACCGCATCAATCACCGCAGTCAGATTCTCCGCCAGCTTTTCCGGCGCAAAGCTCACCTTCCCAATGGGAATGTGGAGATTGGCGGTCTTGTCCAAACGAAACTCAACGCGGCCAGCCTTGGACTCTTCAATCAGGCGCGGCAGGTGCTCGCCTTGCGCCACAGTTCCAGCCTTGGGGTTCGGCATCAAACCGCGGGGACCCAGGATTCGTCCCAGCCGGCCGACCTTGCCCATCATCGATGGGACCGCCATTGCGACATCAAAACCGACCCAACCGCCCTGTATCTTTTTGATGATTTCGTCGTCGGCGATAAAGTCCGCCCCTGATTGCTCCGCTAACCTGGCGTCGTCTCCCTCAGCGAAAACAAGCACCCGGACCGTTTTGCCCAGTCCATGGGGCAAGACGACGACCGCGCGCACCTGCTGGTCTGCATGACGGGGGTCAACTCCCAGGCGCAGATGCAGTTCGACCGTTTCGTCGAACTTGGCTCGTCGCATCTGCTGTGCCTGGTTGATCGCATCTATTGGTGAATACTGGCGCTGGCGATCAATCAAGTCGAGAGATTCCTGATAACGCTTTCCACGTTTGGGCATGCTTATCTCCTCGTGGTGCTGACGGGCGGCCGGCCCTCCCACAATGCTTCAACTACCGAATAACGATCCCCATACTGCGCGCAGTCCCCTCAATCTGACGCATTGCACCTTCCAGGTCAATCGCATTCAGGTCCTGCATCTTGATTTCGGCGATTTCCTTCAGTTGATCCCGGCTGATCGTCCCGACCTTGTCCAGGTTGGGCACGGATGACCCTTTGTCGACCCCGGCTGCCTTACGCAGCAGGTCCGGCGCCGGGGGCGTCTTGAGAAGAAAGGTAAATGAATTATCTTGGTATACTGTTATCTCGGCCGGGACGATGTCCCCCAACTTGGTGGACGTGCGGGCATTGTACTCTTTGCAGAACTGCATCAAATTGATGCCATGCTGCGCCAGAGCAGGGCCAATGGGCGGCGCCGGGTTGGCTTTGCCGGCCGGGATCTGCAGCTTGATGACAGCCTTGACTTTCTTTGCCATGACCTTCTCTCCTCAGTGGTAATTGCGGGCTTCTAGCCCTCCCACGACCATCCGAATTCAGAATCTCACATTCTGTCAACTTGAAGAAAATCCAACTCGACCGGCGTCTCACGGCCAAAGAATGAGACATATACCCGGACCTTGGCTCGGTCCATGTCGATATCGCTGACCGTGCCCATAAAGTCGGCAAATGGGCCATCCGTAATCCGTACTTTCTGTCCGATCTTGTAGGCCACCTTGACTGTGGGCGCGTCGGCCTCCATCCGCTTCATGATGGCCTGCACCTCTTCCGGGCGAAGGGGGGTGGGATCATTGCCCATTCCGACGAAACCAGTCACGCCAGGGGTGTTCCTTACAACGTACCAGGAATCCTCGCCCAGAATCATCTGAACGAGAATATAGCCAGGAAAAACCCGCTTCTCGACCGTGCGGCGCTTACCCTCCCGGACCTCAATCTCTTCCTCGGTCGGCACGACCACATCAAAGATCTTGTCCTGCATCACCATCGTCTCGATGCGTTGTTCTAGATTGTGACTTACCTTGTTCTCATAACCCGAATAGCAGTGAATCACGTACCAAGCTCGACCGTCCTCTTCCTCCACGATCTCAGGCTCAGGTTCGGGCTCGGGCTCGGGTTCGGGTTCGGGTTCGGGTTCGGGTTCGGGTTCGGGTTCGGGTTCAGCATCCTCTTCCGGTACTGCTCCGGCCGGTTCCACCTCTTCATCCAGCAGGGCAAGAGGCGGCTCTTCCTTGTCCTCATCCGGCTCAAAAAATGGATTCTGTGATAGGTCGACTGCATCCATGCCCATGCCTCTAGCCCTCGATTTGGTACAGACTATGACAGAAGCAACTGGAAGATCTGCGTGAAAACCCAATCCAACACGCCCAGAAACAC
>DAOUVM010000014.1 GCA_030667645.1 Ardenticatenales bacterium
ATCCATGATCGGTTAGGAAAGCCGGTGATGCCACTCGGCGCGCACCAGGTCTACTTTGGCACCGGCTCAGACCTGGTGTACACGCGAGACATTGATACCGGTGAACGGCGCCCCTCGGTGTTGGAGGATGTGGCGCGAGCAGCCCGGCTGTGCGACGCTCTCGACGAGATAGATTTCGTGATGTCTTTTGCCCTGCCCAGCGATCTCCCCAATGAGGACGCGGAGCCGCAACAGTACTATGCCTTGTTGCACAACACGACCAAGCCGGTGATTATGACTAGTTTCTCGGGGTTGGAAGCCTTCGAACGGATGCACGCCATGGCTTGCCTAGTTTCCGGGGGTGACGCGGCCTTTCGTCAGCGGCCGAACTATGTCATGTATGGCCAGTTCGTCTCTCCCTTGCAGCATGATCTCCAGGCGGTCGAGCGACTGGTCTTTTGCGCCGACCACGGAATTCCGTTGATCTACGTCCCCACCATCATGCCGGGTGCTAGCGGGCCACTCACGCTGGTCGGCTCGCTGGCGCTGGCGCTGGCCGAGTCTCTAGCCGGGCTAGTGATGCACCAAACCTGGCATCCGGGCGCGCCGTTCATTTTTGGCGCCTGTGTCAGCCCGTTGGACATGCGCACCATGCTCTTCCCCTATGGCTCGCCGGAGTGGCGCGTGAGCGACTTGGTGATGGCGGAACTCGCACGCTATTATGGATTGCCGGTTTTTGGCACCGCTGGGGCTACTGACAGCAAATTGATGGACGCGCAAATGGGCGCCGAGTACGCTAGCAGCCTGCTGGTGGCAGCACTGGCTGGGACCAACCTGATTCACGACGTTGGCTACCTCGATTCAGGACTCACCGGCAGCCTGGAGAGCATTGTGTTGGGCGCGGAACAGATCCGCTGGGTGAAGCGGTTCATCGCCGGGATGGAGGTGGAGGCCGAGACGATGGCCCTGGAAGTCATTGCCGGCGCAGGCCCTGGCGGGCAGTTCCTGGATCAGGATCACACGCTTGAGCATCTGCGCCGCGTCACGTGGACGCCCTATGTTACAGACCGTGATGGGTACGATAGTTGGGCGGCCGGTGGAGCCAAAGATTATGCGGCTCGCGCCCGCGAATATGCCCAAGAGCTGGTGATTTCGCACCGGCCGGTGCCCATTGATGATTCGACAGACACTATGCTCCGAGAACTGGGTGGTCTAGTGGCTTTGAGGAGAACGAACACATGACTCTGAACATGACCGCCTTGCCACAGTTCAAAATGATGAGCCGCGAGCAGTGTGAGGCGATTCATCGTGCGTCACTTGAAATACTGCGGCGTACGGGAGTGAGGATATATCACGAGGAAGCGCTGGAACTGCTGCGCCAGAGCGACGCCGCGATGTTGGACGGCGATCGGGTCCGTTTCCAACCAGGGCTGGTCGAATGGGCGATTCGACAAGCTCCCTCGCGCGTCTCCCTCTGCCGGCGGGGGAGCGACGAGGTGCTTGCTCCCCTGGAAGGGCGGATCGTATCTTTCGGTACCGGCTCCGACTGTCTGACCTATCAAGACCCTCGCACCGGGGAGCGCCGGCCCTTTGTCAGCGCCGATCTGGTGGATTGCTACCATGTAGTGGATGCCCTGCCAGAGCTGCAGTTTTGCATGTCCATGGGCATTCCGTTCGACCTGGGGGCCAATCCCTATCGTGAGCAGTTCGCGCTGATGCTAAAGCACACCACCAAACCTATCGTCTTTGTGTGCGACGATCGCGCTGACTGTGAAGCGATCGTCGCCATGGCGGCTGCGGCGGCCGGCGGCATCGAAAAGCTGAGGCTCAACCCCTCCTTGCTGCTTTATAGTGAACCTTCGTCACCGCTGCGCCACTCAAAGACGGCCGTTGCCAAGTTGCTCTACATGGCCGAACAGGGTCTGCCCCTGGTACACTCTCCGGCGCCGGTGCAGGGTGGTACTGCGCCGGTAACGCTGGGTGGGGCTTTGGCGATGGCCAATGCGGAGATTCTCTCTGGATTGGTCATCCATCAGCTCAAGCGGGCCGGCGCACCGATGATCTATGGCAGCGGGATGCACCACTTGGACATGAAGACGACGATCAGCCTGTACACTTGCCCCGAGTTTGTGCTGGCCCGTGTCGTGGTGGCCGAGATGGGGCGTTTCTATGGCATGCCCACGTGGGGCTATGCCGGTGACGCCAACAGTTGTGTCTTGGATGAGCAGGCGGCGGTCGAGTCCACCTTTTCGATCATGGCAGCGCTGCTGGCCGGCAACAACCTGACCCACGACATCGGCTACCTGGAGAGCGGCAAAACCACCTCGCCAGAGTTGGTCGTTCTATGTGACGAGATCATCTCTATGCTGCGCCGTTTCATGGGCGGCATTTCGCTGGACGAGTCATCCATGGCGATGAACGCGATCCACCAGGTCGGCCCCGACAATGACTTTTTGACCTCCCAGCATACCTTTGAGCATTTTCGCCGGTTGTGGCGGCCGACGTTGTTCAACCGGCTGGGGGGCGAAGAGTGGGAGAGGGCCGGCAGCAAGCTGGTGGGCGAGCGCGTGAAGGAAAAGACCATCTCTATCATGGAGGAACACCGGCCCGAACCTCTGCCTGATGGCACGCGCGAGGAGATCGATCACATCTTGAAGAGAGGACGATAGGTATCCCAAAACTCTCGATCGCCGGAACTGGGAAGGCTGGATGGCCGCAGTGGACGGCGTTGACGTAAGCGTTGCACAGGCTGTAAAAGCATAGGCGCCACCGCCAAGTCGCCAGGTATTGGAGTACTGTCACGCGCGGTTGCGTCTTGCCAGCAACAACACTCCCACCACAACCAATACCGCGCCCAGTACATGGTTGGGGGTCAACCGCTCATCCAACAGCAGGTTCGCATAGACAGCCACAATGGGGATTTCCGTCATTGCCCAGATGCTGGCGACGCTGGCCGGCATCCGGCCCAGCGCAAATAGGTAGAAAGAAAAGGGGAGGATAGTGGACAAGGAGACCAGCCCGGCAAACCAAAGCCAGGTCATTCGCGGCACGGGCCACGGCAGTGGGGAGAAGAACTGAAGGGGGAGCAGCGCCAGCGCGGCAAAGCCAAAAGCGTACGTCAATATGGTAAAAGGGTTGTATTGGTGGCGCATCTTTTTCCCAAACAGGTTCCAGGCGGCGTAAAAGATGGGAACCGCCAACCCTACCAGCAGTCCTCGCAAGGAGAGTTCCGCCTGGCCCAGTACGTCGAGACCGGAGACCAAAACGGTGCCGATGAAGGTAAGGATGATCGCGAGGATTTTCCGCCGGGTAAGGGACTCGCGCCAGATGGCCCACGCCGCGACGGTAACGATAGCAGGCATGGCTGCCTGCTGCACCGTGGCCACAGCGGCGCCGTTGAGCATCACGGCCAGGTTCCAAGAGACGTGGAAAGCACCCAGGCTGCCTCCCAGAGCCCCCAGCCAGGGCAGGTCGCGCCGTTGAACTCGAAGCAATGATGGCCGCACCAAAAGTACCCCGATGAGCAGCACCAGGAAGGTAGACAGATCCCGCCAGAAGGCGAGGGCCAGCGCCGTGATGTTGCCATCGGCCGCGACGTACTTTACAAATATCCCTGATGTTCCCCAGCACGCAGTGGCAAACAGCACGGCCAGATAACCGGCCGACCTCTGTGAAATACGGTCACGAATTTCCAGATTGCTCGTCACAGGGTGTCTCGGGACCAGGGGGTCAGGATTCCGACATTGCCAGGCATGCGATGTAAAGGGCGTGGAAATCGGGATCCAGATCCAGATCTACCTGCTCCGCCCGGGCGGCAATCCGCTCACCGCGGGAGAATTCCCCGTCGTCCAAAAAGAGCGCCGCGCCAAGTCCGGCCCCGTTGGGTGGTGTTTTGACGATGCTCGGATCCACCGGCGGGATCATCCCCAGTCCCACCACTGCATCGACGTCCACCTGGCTGCCAAAAGAGCCGGTGAGGAACATCTGCTGCAGGTCGCCAACCCCGAGATCTAGCCGTCTCATCAAGATGTGGGCAGCGGCCGCCACGGCCGCCTTGGCCTTTTGCAGCTCACGTACATCCAACTGCGTCAGGTACACCACTTCACCGTCTTGTGCGTCGGTGAGGGCGATGCGGCGCACCTGGTTCTCATCGGCGCTGATGCGATGCCCAAAGACGGGGTGCTCTGCCACCATCCGGCCGCTCGGCTCGATCACACCCGCTTGACGCAGTTCGCTCACGAGACTGAGCAGGCCTGAGCCGGTCAATCCTATGGGGGGCGCATCGGCGATGGTGGTGAACACAAAGTTGCCGTTTTCGCGGTCGGTCTTGACCCCTACCACCGCGCCGTCCACGGCGCGGCTGCCGCAAGAGATGTTGACGCCCTCAAAGGCCGGGCCGGCCGCCGTGGAAGCGACCAGGATGCGTTCACCATCGGTGACCATCACTTCGCCGTTGGTGCCCAGGTCGATGGCCGCCATCGGGCCAGATGCGCGATCAAAATTGAAATAGGCCAGGCAGGCCAGCGCGTCCGATCCCACAAAGCCGCCAATCAGCGGGGGGATGGCGACCTCGGCCGACGGTGGGAACACATCGGAAAAGCGGCCGGCCCTCTCCCGCACGGTCGCCTTGTTGTATGGTTGGAAGGGTAGGGTGGTCAACGTATCGGCCGGGTAGCGCAGCAGGAGATGGTGCATGGCGCAGTTGCCCACAATGGTCACCTTGGAGATCCGCGTCTTGACCTGGTCGGGGAGCTTGAGAGCGTCAATGGCCTGAACGATGGAAGCCAGGGCCAGTGCCGAAAGCCGATCTGCATGCTCTTCTCCTCGCGCGGCCGCCGCCAGCCGGGAGATGACATCCGCCCCAAAGACGGTCTGCTGGTTGAGGGCGGCTGCGCCGGCACAGACCCGGCCGTCATCCAACAGTGTCAGAAATGCAGCCACAGTAGTACTCCCCAGGTCAATTGCCAGGCCGAGTGGAACTCCCTCTTGCTGGTAGTCATCGCACGAGCGAAAGATCTTGTTAGAGTAAACCACGATGGGTGCGAGGGTCACCGAAACAGCACCCTGTACCCGGGCGCGGCAGGCCAGCCGGTAGCCGGCCGCCAGCTCGGCCGAGGTGAGTTGCTCCATCTCAATGTCGTCGAGCGGACTCAACTCTCCTTCCACGAGCACTTTGCACTTGCCGCATGTGCCCCGGCCGGCGCAGGGTTGCTCCAGGGGCAATCCGGTCTCCACAACGGCATCCGCCAACAGCCCATCTTGGGCTAAATCAACCGTTTTGACCTCATCACCATAAATGACTGTGACAATAGACATAGTTTCAACCTGCCTCGGGAGTGCTGTCCGTGTTTTTCTCAATTAGAATGATTTTCACCTGGTCGTAGAACATCTGAACGTGCTCACGCATGATTTTCTCGGCGACATCCGCGTCGCCGGCTCTGAGAGCGTCAATCAGGTCCAGATGTTGCTGGACAGCAGTGGGCAGAAAGCCCAGATGCGGCAGAATCAGGTACCATAGCCGCTGAGAGAGGCCAAAGTAACGCTCAAGTGTGGCTGCCAGGTATCTATTCCGCGCCGCCCGTGCGATGGCCTGGTGGAACTTGTGGTCCAGGTCAAAGAGCCGCCGGGTGTCGCCGTCTGTGACCGTTGCCAATTCCTGGCACAGCGTCTCTAGCACCGTCAGGTCGTCGGGTGTTGCCCGCCGGGCGGCCAGCCGGGCCGCAAGCGATTCCAGCGCTAGCCGCATCTCGCTGATCTGCTCCAGATCCGGAACATTGACGGGGGCAACGTAGAGCCCGTGACGGGGAGGGATGACCACCAGGTCGTCATGAGCCAGGAGTTTCAGCGCCTCTCGCACCGGGACCACTCCCATCTCCAGCTCTTCCCCAAGCTGCTGGTCGTTGATAGGTGCACCCGGAGCCAGCTCCAGGGTGATGATCTTTTCCCGGATTAACTCGTAGGCGCGTTGGGTGTCGACTCTGTTCAGTTCCATCACATTGCCTCAGATGGTGGAAATCCCGTTTGTTCCAAGAGTGTAGCAAAGCAAGCGAGGCGCCGTCGCGGCAGCCCCTCTTTCCTCACCCTCTTTGAACCCATTCATCGATTTCTCAATCGGCCGATCCATTCTATCTCGCCAGGCGAGGGTTGCCCATTGCCTTGGCTCGGATCCGGAACGTGTCAAGCCCGTCGTCAAGCTGTTCCACCACAACCTGGGGGTTGGCAGCGCCGGAGCGAATAGCTGCTCCCAAGGCCCGCTCCCGACCCAGTGCATGGGCGAACCCTAGCGCCTCCCGCAGGTCCTCAAACTCGTGCCGCTCGTCGCCGGCCTGGCAATAGTAGCCCATTACATCCACCCGGGTGCCATCCAACATGGGGTACACCAGTAGCTCTTTCGTTGCCATGACACTGCCGGCAATGGCGCCCACGGCGTTGGCCACCTGATGATGCTCTGGCAATACCAGGCCGGTATTGAGCGATTCAGCCGCCCGGCTCAACATGATGCGGGCCGGCGCGCCGATTCCGATCATCGGCAAGTCAAGCCTGATCTGTGTCTCCAACAGGGGATGGCTGCGGTAGATGCTGTTGTAAAAGAACCAACGGCCGAGGTCTCTATCCTTGGGCGAGATCCGCTGCTCGGTTTGCTGTTTGGCGCCGGCTGCTCTACGCCCAGTGGACAGATCCAAGTCCTTCTCACTGAGAAAAGTGAGTATGGCGTGCACGATCATCTCGTTGATGAGGTCCCATACCTGCTGTCGCAGGTCATCAGGCTCACGGAATTGATAATGGGCCAAGATCTCCAGCGCCGCTTCAGAAGCCTTGGAATCCCACTGGTTGTACCTGCCCTCGACGTGCATTAGATCTGTGGGAGTCAGCCCCGACCTGCCCAGAATCTCCTGCCGGAATAGTTCGCGGGCGCCCAGTTGCCCCACATGCAACAGCTTGAGATGCTTGAGGATGTCGGGTAGCGGCCTGGGCCCGTCTTGAAGGTGATCGATCAGTTCCCTTGCGTGTGGCGCTTGGATGATCCCGTCACCTGGTGGTTCGCGCAGCAGAAACCAATACTCTAGCCAATCCGGGGTTGCCTGCGCCCACTGACGCTGGCGGAGAGCCTGAAGTTGCTGCCCCACCATCGGAAATTCCCAGGCCAGACGGGCCAGAGGAGTGACTCGCTCGGGGCCAACGGCAATCTGTTTTTCGGGGTTCAAGGTGATGTGACTGTCCCCGCCGAGGGCGATGGAGAGCAGATTGGCCGCACCGACCGCCGTCTGGTAATCACCAACACTGGCGCCTTTGTCGCTGATGGTCACCTGGCCGTCCTGAATGAGGGCAATGTCAGTAGTCGTACCTCCAACGTCCACCACTAGCATGTCGTCCAGTCCGGACAGAAAGTGGCCGCCGATGGCGCTGGCGGCCGGGCCGGAATGGATCGTCTCCACCGGGATGCGAGCGGCAAACTCGTCGCTCATCAAGGTGCCGTCCCCCCGCACCACCATCAGCGGCGCGTCAATCTGGCGGCGCTCCATAGCCCGCCGCACGGCGATGATGAAATCCTGCAACACAGTCAGCAGTGACGCGTTGAGTGCGGCCGTCGTGGCGCGCTCTACGGATCCCAACCTGGTGGAAAGCTGGTGTCCCAATACGACGGGCAGGTCGGTAATGCTGGAGATCGCCTGGCGAACCCGGTTCTCGTGCTCCGGGTTGAGTGGGCTAAAGTAGCTAGAGACGGCGATGGCGTCCACCGTGTCTCTGAGTTCATTGACTGTGGCCAGGATGCCCGGCAGGTCCAAGGCGGCTTGTTGCCGGCCGTACAGGTCATGTCCGCCCTCAAAGTAGTGGAAATGCGGGGTAGCAAAGCGCCCCTCCATCTTGAAGGATGAGATCAGTTCCGGGTCGTAGCCAATCAGCAGTAGCGCAACCCGCTTGCCCTTGCCCTCGACGATGGCGTTGGTAGCCAGCGTGGTAGAGATGGAAACCATCCTGATGGCCGATGGGTCCCCAATCTGAATGCCCTCAATGACCTTCTCGATGCCGATGGACAGATCGCGCTTGGTGGTCAAGCTCTTGTGAAAAGCCAGAACTCGGCGCGAGTAATAGTCCAACAGCACGCCGTCGGTGTAGGTGCCGCCGGTGTCTATGCCGAGTACCAGGGCGGGTTGGGGAGTGGTGACCACCGCGTTTCCCTCTTGGAATTGGATGGAGATCAAGGACGAAAGACGAGAGGCTGCGCCTCCATGCTCTGTCTTTCGTCCTCAATCGCCTGCAAAGTACTTGAAAACTTGCCGGTTTTGTGACCGCTTTACCCGTGAATCACCATTGAAAACGGCAAGTTATTCGCAAGTGCAAAGGTGGGATAGGGGCGCCTATACAAACATCTGAACGTCTAGTTCTTCATCCTTGTGACGATCATCGGCCAGTTCGCAGATGCGACGCAGCTCCTGGTACATCGCCTCGTCCAGCAGGGGCTCTGTCTCGGCTTCCAGGATTCCTATCATGCGCTCGTGGACGCGTTCCTGGTAGGTTTTGCTCCCTCCCAGTTCCCAGTTCTCCCACACCTGCCGGTCAGAAATCGTGGGCCGCCAGATTTCGGTCTTGAAGCGGTCAAAGGTGTGATCGTGCGCCAGATAGTGGCCGCCGGGACCCACCTCGTCCATCACGTCCAGCGCCAGGGTTTCATCCGTGACCGGAATGCCACGCAGGATGCGCTTGGTGCGATCGATGATCTCGTCCGAGGCGACCAGCAGCTCGGGGCAACTGGTGAGACCTTGCTCGATGTATCCCACGTCGTGGATCATGTTGCCGCCGATGAGCCCTGCTGTGGCGATGTTGATGGACGCTTCCAGAAGCGCCTGCTCGTCAAAGCATTTGGTGTCGGAGCAGCCGGCCGTCTCGTACTCGGGCACCCGCAGCCATTTTGTGATGTCGGTGTAAGCGGCGCTGAGTAGCGCCATCTCGGGCGAGCCGTAACAGTAGACGGCCGTCTTCATATCCATGTTGGACATCAGGCCACCGATGATGACCTGGGCGCCTGGCTTGCGTAACTGGCTGAGGACGATGCCAAAGAGGCTCTCGGTAAGGGCCTGCACAGCGGTGCCTGCCAGGGTGGTGGGGGCAGTGGCGCCAGCCAGGGGGCAGGGGGTGTAGACCATCGGGATATCATTCTCGGCGCAATAGAGGAGTTTCTGGACCACTTCCTCGGAATGGCTCAAAGGAGAGACTGGCTCGATGTAGAGGGAAAAGGCCGGAGCCTTTTTCCATTCTTCCTTGCCGCCCAGCCGGATATAGGCCATCTCGAGCTGATCCTTGAGACCCTCAATGTCCACGGCCGTGATGTTGATGGGTTTGTTGGTCCCCTCTAGCATGGCCAGATATTGCCAGCGGTCGTAGGTTCCCACGGCCGTGTCCTGAGTGATGCCCAGGGACATGAAAAAGTCGATATTGGGCAGCGCCTCGGCCAGTTTGGCCATATTCTTGACATCTTGGTACACAGCTCGCCGCCGTTCACCTGTGTAAGGGTCGATGGTAAAGGGAGTATCGGAACCGGTCCCATAGTAGATCTGGTTCTTGAACAGCTCCATCATGTGCTTGCGCTTTCCGTCCTTGTAGGGCGGGCCTACGACGGTGACGCGTTCAGGTAGAGTCGCCCGGGCCTTGTCAACCATCCAGGATGGTATCTTCACCAGGCTGCTATCCTCGGTTGTGTCCTCGACGATGGCCCCGCCAGACTGGGCCAACTCGACACCCTCTTTTTCGTATACACGCACGCCCGTCTCCGCCAAAACCCGCAGGGCTGCATAATAGATCGCTTCGATCTCATCTTCGGTCAGCACCTGGAATGTCGGCGTGGCGTTCACTTGATAGTTGGTTTTTCTAACTTGCATTGTCTGTTCTCCATCATCAACGGATGAATTGATCTTGGTGGATTTCGCTGCCGGGAGGGATGACGATAAAGTCGCGACGCGCTGCTTGGGAAAGTTCCTCTCCCTGGGAAAGCGCCATGGCTGCCTCGACTAGTTGGCGCACATAGGCATCAGATCCTACTCTTTCCTCGTAGCGCATCTCCCATCGCTCGCAAAAGCGGGCGACCTGTTGGGCCGCCGGCCGGTACTCGACCAGGTCGGCAGGGGTATGGGTCACCAGCATCAGCCGTTCATAGTTCTGATACTGCATGTCCATGATCCACATTGCCTCTTTTGGACCGTATTTAGGCAGATACTCCTCGTATTCGCTGAGGGGATGGCTGCCTGCTTCCAGCCATCCTTTGCTCAAATAGTAGGTGCCGGGTACAGTCGCGAACTCGTGCCGGTAAGCCTTGTAGGAACCTAGCAACAGGGCGATGCAGTCATCGGTGCGGGGGACGAGCAGGGTATGCTTTCCTGCCTTGAGCCCCATGAGCCCGTTACCGCATAATCCATAGCCCAGGACGATCAGGCTTGGCTCCTCGACCTTGCCGAGTGCTTCCTGCAAAGTACCGGCCATTTTGGATGGTACGCGGTGCAAGCCATAATCCATAAAGGTGACCTGGCTCACAGAACGGCCGTGTTCGGGCAGCAAGCGGTCCAGCATCTCTTCTAGCACCTGACACGCTATGACAACGACCGGCAGTTTCCCTTTTGGCAGCACAGCCAACTCCTAGTACTCTTTTAAAAACAACTTGCGGTTTCGCGATCACTCTACCTGTGAGTCACCATCGAAAACGGGCAGTTATTCCCAAAGTGGTTACGCCGCACCAGCAAACTGCTTGGCCAATTCGGCGCCGGCCGGAGCGTTAGATCCGTATCCATCAGCGCCAATACGTTTGGCAAATTCGGCATCCACCGGTGCGCCGCCAACCATGATCTTGAGCCGGTCACGCAGGCCAGCCTCATCGATCGCCTTGATGGTATACCCCATCGCGCGCATGGTGGTGGTCAGCATGGCTGACATGCCTACTATTTGTGGCTGATGTTCTTTGATCGCTTCAACAAACTTTTCCGGAGCGGCGTTAAAGCCAAGGTCAATCACCTCAAAGCCAGCCCCCTCGCACATCATGTTGACCAGACTCTTGCCGATGTCGTGCAGGTCACCCTTGACAGTCCCCATCAAGATCTTGCCGACGAGTTTCACCCCTTCGCTGATCAACTCCGGCCGCAGCAGTTCCATGCTGGCTCGCATTGCCTCGGCTGACATTAACACCTCCGGCACAAACATATCGCCAGCCCTAAAGCGGACACCTACTTCCCCCATTCCGACCAGCAAGCCGTTCTCCAGTATGTCCTTGGCCGACACTTTTCTTCTCAACGCCCTATTGACCAACTTGGGGGCTTTTTCTTCCTCCCCTTGCAGGATGGCGGTTGAAATTTGTTCTAGTTCGCTCATTCTACTTCTCCTTGCGTGAACTCGAGAATCCACGAGTAGGCTATAGTCTATTCCCAGATTCGTTCATTCATCCATGCATTACTCTTGTACGCGCTCTTCGGCTTGGGCCAGGACTTTTTCAATGGCCTTTTCCGTCTCTGGCTTGATTGGAGCGGGGCTGTGGGTGGCGAGGATATCCCGTACTCGGGCAGCGGTACGGTCCTTCAATGTCAACCCGCCGGTCATCTCCCAGCTCTCAAAGTCCTGCCGATCCAGCAGATTGGGGTACCAGAATTCTGACTTGAAGTGGCGGCGGGTGTGTTTCTCCTTGAGATAGTGGCCGTTGGGACCCACGTCTTGGATCACGTTCACAGCCAGTGTGTCGTCATTGACCTCGATGCCACGGGCGATGCGCCGCGAGTAGCCGATCGCCTCGTCCATCGCGCACAGTTGAAACACGGAACCGGTCATGGCGCTTTCGGTATAGCCTACGTCATGGCACAAATCGCCGCCGGTGAGGGCGGAAAAGAAGACGGACATCGAACCTTCGATGACTGCTTGACCGTCAAAGCATTTGGAATCCGTGCAGCCACCTGTTTGCCAGAGAGGCAGACCGGCATAGTGGGCCAGTTCAGTGACACCGGCCATAAACAGAGGCAGTTCGGGCGCCCCGTAGGCCAGGATCATCGCGCTCATATCCATTACAGAATAGACGCCGCCCATAAAAAAGGGCAAGCCGGGCTGAAGCGCCTGGGCAACGGTCAAGCCCATCCAGGATTCGGCCGCACCCTGGGTGATGATGCCCGCAGCGGTCACCGGCGCCGTGCCACCGGCAATGGGGCAGGGGGTAAAGATCAGCGGGATCCGGTGTTTGGCTGCAAAGATCAGCTTGTCCAACGCCTCAAAGGTGCTGACCAGGGGCGAGAGGGGCTCGCAATAGTGGACATAGTTGGGGCGTTGCTCAAAGGCCCTCTGCCCGCCGGCCTCGGCCACGGCGATCTGGTGGATGCCGGCCGAGTCATGCTGGTCATAGGACCAGGCGACGATGGGCTTGCTGGTGTTAGGGAACATTCCTGCAAACTCGTAAAGCGCGCCCAGGTCGTGGTGCACGTCACTGACTGTGCCCAGCGATTCGCAGAAATCAATGTTGGGCAATGCGTCTACCATCTTGGCGACGGCGGGAACATCGCTGTTGACGTACGGCCGCCGCTCCATTGTTTCCACGTCAATAAAGTTGGGGCAGGTGGGGCCAGGGCCAAAGTGCGCCCGGCCGGGGCCGATGCGGATGTCGTGCTTGTGGTTTCCATCGCGAGCATAGAGGGTAAAGCTGCGCGGCGCCATCCGGAGGGACTCTTTGACCAAGTAAGAGGGGATGCGCACCCGTTCGCCATCCACCCAGGCCCCTGCTTTCTCGAGTATGTCGCGGGCCTGTTCGTGTTTGACGTCTAGACCCGTGTGTTCTAGCAAGTGGAGTACGCCCCAGAACATTTCCTCCAATTGATCGTCGGAAAGCATCTGAAAGCGGACGCCGGAGTTCATTCGGTAATTCGTCCTCATGGAGAGGTCTCCTTTCTCACAAACCGATGGTCATCTATGCCTGGCTGACAAGCTGCTTGGCCAACTCGGCGGCCGAGGCAGCATTAGAAGCATAGCCGTCAGCGCCAATCTGATCAGCAAAGGCCTGGGTGACCGGGGCGCCACCAATCATCACCTTGACCTTGTCGCGCACGCCGGCTTCTTCCAGCACTTTGATCGTGCTTTCCATCGTGCGCATGGTGGTGGTCAAGAGCGCGGACATGCCCAACACATCAGGGCCAAACTCCTTGACCGCCTCTACAAACTCTTCCGGCGTAATGTCCTTTCCCAGGTCCTTGACTGTAAAGCCGGCCCCCTCGCACATCATGCCAACCAGATTCTTGCCAATGTCGTGCAGGTCGCCCTTGACTGTGCCCAGCAACACCTTGCCCATCATCTGCACTCCGCTCTCGACCAGCAACGGATTGAGAATCTCCATGGACATCTTCATGGCGCGAGCCGAGCGCAGAACCTCCGGTACAAACATGTTGCCGGCCTTGAACTCGACGCCGACGTAATCCATCCCCGCCATCAGCCCCCCGTTGAGGATCTCTTCGGCGCCAAGGTCTTCGTCCAGGGCGTCCTCAGTCAGGTCGACGATTTCATCCAGGTCGCCCTCGATAATGGCGGTAGAGACTTGCTCTAGAATGTCACTCATGGTTCTGTCTCCTTGTCGGAATAGGCGATTATTGCTCTTGGGTAACGCAAGCAATGGTCCGAGTTTCTTCCATACACCCCTCCATTCTCAAACTGGTCATCCCAATCTCCCGAAAGTCACTGTTCATCCACAAAGGCCTGTAGCTGCCGGGCTATCGTCGGGTCCAGGGGTGGATCCCGGTGCTCGGCTACCAGCTTTTGCCAGCGCTGCCGGGCGCGCTGAGCTACATCCGGCCGGCCGGCCGCCATCCAGCTCTCAATCCCATCCCGGCTGTTGACGGCCGGCTGCCAGAATTCCGTGCGACAGCGCTCGAGGGTGTGCTTCTCCATCAGATAGTTGTCGCCCGGGGCCGCCTGCGTAATGATCGGGTAGGCCAACGTGTCGTCATCCACGATAATCCCTTGCTTCCAGTGGCGCACCATGCCGCACATCTCGTCGTCCAGCACGAACTTTTCATAGGAGAAGGATAGGAAGGAGCTGAGAATGCCGCCGGCATGAAGCACAAAATCTATCCCACTGTTAAAGGTAGTAATCAAGCTGAGCATGGACTCAGAGCCGGCCTGCGCGTCAGGGGTGTGAGAATCGGTTAGCGAACCGCCACTGCGGGATGGAAGACCATAGTGCCGGCATAATTCCGCATGGGCGGCGATCATCATGGAAAGTTCCGGGCTGCCAATGGCCAATCCGCCGGTTTTCATGTCCAGGTTGGTGGAGGTAGAGCCGTACACGACCGGCGTACCCGGGCTGACCAACTGGGTCAGGGTAATGCCGGCCAGCAGCTCTGCATTCTGATGCGCCAGCACGCCCGCCAGGGTGATGGGACCGGTGGAGCCGGCCATCGAGAGCGCCGCCACGATGACCGGCTGGCGATGATGAGCGTACACCAACAGCGCCTCCAACATCTCGTTGCTATAGCCCAGAGGGCTGAGGCTGTTGATGAGGCCAATAGTGAGCGGCCGCTCCCCAACTTTTTCTTCAAAAAGGATGGATGCCATCTCCATCGTGTGCCTTGCTCCCGCGGACCCCTCGGTGCTGCCGATTAAGGGCTTGTCGGAATGGAGCATGCTGGCGTGCAGCATCGGCAGATGGGCCTTGTTGGCCGGGACGTCCCCCGGCGCTGCCATCAGGTGCCCACTCAAATCCTGATTAGGCAAGGCGTGGGCCAGCTTGGCCAGTCGGTGGTAATCGTCCATGGTCGCCGCCCGCCTGCCAACATCAAGGTCCACCATGAACGGGGCGCCATATCCGGGCGCAAGAACTGGCACACCATCGCCAATGAGCACGTTTCGCTCGGGATTGCGAGCATGGATGGTAAACTGGGCCGGTGCTTGGGCTATTGCATTCATAACCTGGCCTTCTGTCAAGAACACCTTTTGCCCATCCACCTTGACCCCATGCTCCCTAAAGACCGCCAGGGCCTCTTGGTTGGGAAAGTGAACTCCAACCTCGGCCAGCATCTGCATGCTGGTCTTGTGAATTCGTTCGATATTGCTTCTACTTAACAGGGGAAGCACTCCTTCCTCTCAAGTCAGGCGCCTCTTGATCGTATAGGCGCACGCTGGTGTGTTCTCCGATTGCCATCGTATTGTGCGGTCTCTTAATTCCTGCTAGCGCCGGCCGCGCAGGAAACTATCTCCCTCGAACACAATCCCTTCATCGTAACGGGTGGGGCGCAAGGGGTTGTCCTGAGGGCTCATGGTCCCGGTTACCAGATCCGCCACCCGCTTGCCGGCCGCGGGAGAGAGCATCAATCCGGCCCAGTACCCGCAATTCAGGTGAAAACCGGGCAGCTCGGGTATCGGCCCGATGAGCGGCTGGTCATCAGGTGTATAGACGTACTGGCCGGCGCTGGCGAGAACGTCGGCCCTTTTCAGGTTGTCGGCAACCTCTCTCCAGAAAGGAAAGAGGCGGCTCAACTTGTCCATCACAATAGCGCCCAGGTAGGGATCAGTAGGTATATCCTCGGCCGGTTCGCTCACCGGCTCATCGGGGTTCACCCAGGCGATGAGCGCGCCGCCCACCTCCGGCCGCCAATAGACATCCTGTACCAGGTCAATGCTCAATGGAGCATCCGGGGGAATTTCCGGCTGGGGGGCGATAAAGACCTTTTGGCGGCGCACTGGCTCCAGCGGCAACGTCAGCCCGGCCATCCGGCCGATAGCGCCGGCAAAGGGGCCGGCCGCGTTGACCACAGTCCGCGTGGAGATGGTCCCGCGACTGGTCTTGACACCGCACACTCCCTGGGCATCCTGCAAGATATCAGTTGCTTTGCTGCCCAGCAGAAAGCGAGCGTCGCTCCCCTTGGCGAAACCTTGAGTCGCTTCATGGGAC
>DAOUVM010000305.1 GCA_030667645.1 Ardenticatenales bacterium
CGCAAGGGTGGCAAGCTGATCCCCTCGCACGAGCTGGTGAGCCGTTTCGGGCGTTTTTTCACCGCCGGCCGGCTGACCATCTCGGCGCAAGAGGGAGAGCGCTGGCTGATGGGGCATGAGCTGCGCGGGCGGAACCAGCAACCTGGTGTGGTGCTGGTAGAGGATGAGCGCGGACGGCTCCTCGGCCGGGGCAAGGTGGTAGGGGAACGGATCAGGAACCTGCTGCCGCGACGGCTCGTCTACTGAGCGCACGCCCTCGGCCCTCCGGAACACACCTTGCCTGGATGCCGGTAACAGAGTAATATCCGCCATCAAACCCGTTCATCGTCCGGCCGGCGCGGTGACCGGGAACCCGAGTCAAACCGCAAGTCGGCTTGCCGCAACGGAGGGTAGACGCATGGGTATTTTCTCTGCCATTCGCGAACGGATTGGCGCCGCCATAGCGGCCGTCATTGGTGCGATCGTGCTGCTGGGGTGCGGGGCGCTATTCGCCTTTATCCTCTCCCCCCAGCAGGCGCTAGAGGCACGCAGTATAGAGCGTATGCCATTGATGGACGCAACCGATGTGGTCGGGGCACCCGCCGGCCAGGAGGTACTGGTAACCGGCCGGCTCGCGGACAACCCGCTGATGGACGAGGGCGGCTTTGTGGCCTACCGGCTGCAAGAGTGGATGGTCACCCTGCCCGATCCCAACGACCCGGACGATGAACCCTCAGGGACATGGGAGACGATCGAACGGCTCGTACCCGACCTGACGCTGGACGTCAACGGAGAGATCGTGTGGATCCTCAGCGCCAACGACGCCGTCTTGAGCGGACCGCTCCACGAAGAGTTGATCTACTCCGACTCCTACGACGAGGCCCAGGACGGCGGAGAGTGGATCCCCCACGGATCGCTGCGCCTGCGCGGCTTTTTCAACGGCGATCTCGCCACCGTCTTGGGAAAAAAGGCGTCAACCGGGGATGTTATTCCGCAGGAGCTGTATGCCGGGGATCGGGTCGCGTTTTCTGACAGCAAACATCAAGCAGCCCGGGGACTGTTCATCGCCGGGATCTGTATGATGATCCTCGCCCCGGCGGTACTCGTCGGCGGAATCGTGGCCGGGCTATTCGGCCGGCGCAGATAGCAGCCATTCGGGTCAAATCCCGGCGTGGACCTTGCATCCGGATGTCACAGGGCATAGGCGCTGGCCCGGGTGGACTCACCCACCGAGTCGCGCTGGCATCCGCTCCTCAAAAAGAGTTCGCAGCTCGTGAAACATCGTGTCAAAGGCCGGCACGTTCCGCATCAACTGGCGCAGGTCATCCAGCCACAACCTCTGTAGCACATCCGGCTGTTCCCAGAGTTTCTCGGGTTCATACGCACGCCGCACCGTGGCCAACTTGGCTCGGATGAGGCCGGGCAAGGTGTCTGGGTCAATGTCATCTCGCTGCAACAGCACCCAAAGATCATAGTAATCGCGCGGCGCACGACGCATCAGCGCCGCCCGTATCTTTTCGGCCAAGATCTCTTCCAACGCCATGCACGTCACCACGAAAGGAGGGAAATACGGCGAGGTCACAGCCACCTGGCAAGGTGGAAGTTGAACTCTCTCCCTGAAGCTGATGTCGATCTTGATGGAATTGGGATACTGCAGCGGCCCCATAAAGCCCAGCCGCTCAACGGTCAAGGCATCGGGGTATTCGCGGGCATCTTTGACCTGGCCTCCCATTTCGGGTATCTCTAGCACCGGACGGATCGCTTGCAGGCTGACCGGTCGCTGAGCAGTAAAATCCAGATCCAGGGATAGCCGGCGGCCCCGGTAGAGTTGGTGCAGAGCCGTACCGCCTTTGAGAACCAACGTTTCGCTCCACGCTTCCTCGGAGTAAATTTCGCGCAACACCAAGGTCAGGATATAGTCCTTCTCCAACGCGCCCAGGGCGACTCCCTGGCGAGCCGCTTGTTGCCTGAGCTCACGCCGGGTGATCATCATTGCCACTGCCACTCAAGCAGCTCTTCTTCCTCCACGTTGAGACGCAGGTTCCAGCCCGAGTCATAGGAACCCCGGTATCCATAGCGTGGATCGAGCAGAGTCTCTCCCGGAGAGATCTCGGTACGCCAACACTCCGTCCACTTGCCAGTCTCCAGGCCCAGCACCTGGGCCAAGTATCCCAGGCGCTTGAAAACAGTACCGTTGCCCAACCGCCGGGCGTCGGCCGTCAGTTGAGCCCAGTCTGGATCTTCCGAGGCATAGCGCTTCAGACCCTTGGCAAGTTCTATGACGCCTCCGCACAGGTTGGTGTGGTCTAGGCCGTCCACCAATGTCTTGGATGGAGTAGTGATCCGAACCGGCTGATCTTCAATGATGGCAATCTGCGTGCCAAAGAACTTGTGGGGAGCCACGGTGACAAATCGGAAACACAGCCCAAGTTGTTCCACCACGACTCGTGCTTTGCGGCGGGTGGTGGCGACCAGGACGGCGTGAGGAAGAAGATCGGAGAGTCCATGGAAGGAAAGAGCAGAGGCATAGGCGATGGCATAGGGCGCCACCAAGTGAGCGGCGATGACAAACTCATGAACAGTATAGAGCCCCTCCACCCCCGCTTCCAAGGGCAGCAGCATGTACTTGGATTTCTCAAGACGCAACAACCAACGCTTGCGCGTCAGATGATAGAGCAGCTTGTTGATGTCCTGACCCCGATCATCAAGAGCGGCTCGGGCATCAGCGGTGGTAAAAATGACGCGCCCATCGGCCGCCAAGCGGTTGAGCAGCCGTGCTTCCATCGGGCCGAGAGTTCGTTGTTGTGTCACTATTATACCCATTCTATAGGATTATAATAGCACAGCTCTTAGTAGGCCGCAAGCCCTTGAGGAATATTGCGGTCAGTTCGTTGACAGACATCCGCCGGCGGCACGTGACCCACGGACAGTGGAACCGGAGTGACACCGACTGGCTAGCAGACGTGCAGGCATGGGGTCCGAGGACAAAGCCCGGGCGCGTCAACCGATGAAGACGTGCACTCAACTGGCCGGGCGGGCGCGCCCCGCGGACGAAAAAGGAGGCAGGTGGGGCTCACCTGCGCTGGTGCGGGCCATCAGGCCGCCAACCCGCACATGCCCAACAGCGACGATTGTTCATCTCCGGCGGTACTCGTCGGCGGAATCGTGGCCGGGCTGCTCGGCCGGCCGCGGATAAGAACCACTCGGCCCCGGCCGGATCAGTTCAGCGAAAAGCCGGAAATCTCCCACCCATCCGGATAACCCAAAAGGTCCGGCTCTGGTTCCCAATCGTGCCACTCATCAGAGGTCAGGACGCGTTCCAGTTGGCGCGC
>DAOUVM010000294.1 GCA_030667645.1 Ardenticatenales bacterium
CCCTGCCTGGGGAACCGGGAGTTTTGCCTTGGGGAACGGGGGAGACGAGCTGCTCCTGTTCGACTCGGCCGGGCGCTCGGTCGATGTCTTGACCTGGGGGAGCGGGAGTTTCCCGGGTGTCCTGCCTCACGCCGGGGTTTCGGCCGGCGGCCGCTCGCTGGAGCGGTACCCCGTCTGGAGGGACACGGATGACTGCAGTCACGATTTCCGTGAATGGGGTTTCCCCAATCCGGGGACCGTACCGCGCACTGTCAGCCTGCCGGCAGAGGAGCGCGGTCAGATTCCCCCCTGCGGAGTGCAGGTAAGCATTTCCGCTGTCATCAACGCTGGAGCGATTCCCTGCCGGTGCAGGAGGTCGGTGTGGCGGTCAGGGTGAGAGCGGGATAAAACGGTGCGGAAATCATTTTGCCTGTGTGCGGCTTTCGTGGTACTATACCATGCTTTATGATGAGTTCCGTCAGGATGCTTCTGTCACCATGGGTTCGATGCTTTGGTCCGCAATCCATCTCGGTTCTTGGCGAGTAGCAGGGATGGGCAGCTAGGTCGAGGTGGAAAGTGAGCGACATCTCAATGGCGCATGACGTTGGCTCATCTGCACAGCCCTCTGGATTCTCACGTTTGTTTGCCGGGCGGCGTGGGCGGCAGCTGCGGGAAGCCCTGGCTGCGTATCTATTTCTCCTCCCTGCCTTGGTCATCATCGGCACCTTTGGCCTCTTTCCTCTTGCCTTTTCCGCCTTTCAGAGCACCCTCAAGGGTTTGAATACCTTTCTGGGCGAATTCGGGGGGATGGATAACTATACCAAGGCGATTGGTGATCTGGCCTACGTGCTGGCCTTTTGGATCGCGGCCATCTGCTTTTTCCTGGTGATTCGCGCCGTGATCAACACCGCGAGCACGGCCCGCGAGCACGGCGACAGACCATGGATTTGGGCGGTACCTGGTGCGTTGATGGCGGCGGGCTTGGCGCTCCTGATCCGTTTTATGTTTGTGTTGTTGCCGGAAGTACTGGACATCGGCAACAAGGTCAGAGGGCAGCAGGCTACCAGGGAGTTGTTCAACCAGTTGCTCGGTGAGGCCTGGCGTGCTCCAGTAGTGCAGGATGCGCTGCGGATATCGGTGCTGGCTCTGGTGGTGGGGGCTGCGGTGGGTATCGTGGTGGTACGATTAAAGGGGCGCAGTCCGCGCAGTTCCAGCTACTATGCCACGTTTGTCCTGATTTTCATGCTGTTGATTGGGGGATGCGCACTGGGCTGGTTCACATGGACTGAGATCGAGAGGGCCTATGCTGAGGCGCTGGAACAGGGCGAAGGCCTGGAGATCTGGTCGCAAGTCGTGACCATTAGCGCTGGCTTTGTTCTGCTGATCATCGCCTGGTGGGTGTGGGGCAGCGCCAGCAAGAGCCAGTCGAATGGCAGCCTGTTCCTCCGGGTGGCGGGGGCCGCTCTGCTCATTGTGGGGGGGTGGGTGTTGATAGGAGAGTTGCCGCGTATAGTCGCCGCGGGGAACAAGGATTGGTGGCAGGGACTGCTGCAGACGGTCTACTATTCGGCCGGCACCATTCCGTTCCAGTTGTGCTTTTCTCTGGTGGTCGCCGTTTTGCTGTTCCAGAAGATCAGGGGGCAGGGGCTATTCAGGCTGCTATACTTTTTGCCGTACATCACCCCCACGGTCGCATCCGCGGCTGTCTTTCGCATCCTATTCTCCAACCGGCCGAGCGCGCCGGCCAATTCCGTGTTGGGCATCATTGGAGTTGAGCCCCAGATGTGGCTGGCCCAGCCGACCGGCATCTTCCAGGTCATTGGTGAAACATTGGGGGTCGCGCTGCCCGATTGGGCCGGCGGACCGAGCATGGCTCTGGGGGTCATTATCATCTTTAATATCTGGACCTACATCGGTTTTGATACGGTCATCTTTCTGGCAGGCCTGGGCAGCATCCCAGGCGAGTTGTACGAAGCGGCCTCGATTGACGGCGCGGGCAAGTGGGCGCAGTTCCGCAGCATCACGCTGCCCATGCTGTCGCCCACCATCTATTTCTTGATCCTCTGGGCCACCATCGGCACCTTTAAGGCTTTCAACCATATCTGGGTCTTGCGGAGGTCGGCCGCGCTGGGAACCAGTGATACGGCCAGTGTGGTCATCTTTAACGAGTTCAAACGCAACACCCGCTATGGATATGCGTCAGCGCTGGCGGTGGTGTTGCTGATCATTATCCTGATGCTGACGGTGGTCAACAATCGTGTTGCCAGCAAGAAGGTGTTCTATGGCTAGTGTTGCCTCTTCGGCGCCGAAGGAGATCAGGGTTCACGAGAAGGCTCGCCGAGTTGATGTTGGGCGAGTGCTGACCTATGTGGTGCTCATCATCGGGGCCGCGATCTCTGTGGGTCCGTTTCTGTTAACGGTGAGCAAGTCGCTGATGAACCTGACCGAGGCAACCGGCCGGACCCTCATCCCCAGCACACTTCAGTGGAGCAACTATGTCGAGGCGTGGAACGATGCCAAGTTCTCCCTCTACTTTTTCAACAGCGTCAAGCTGGCCGCCATCACCCTTTCCGGCCAGCTTGTCTTTTGTACCCTGGCGGCATATGCCTTTGCCCGCATGAGGTTCCCGGCCAAGGAATTCCTCTACACTCTATTGTTGGCCACGTTGATGCTGCCTGAAGCGGTGACGTGGGTGCCCAACTTTATCACCGTCACCTGGTTGGGGCGTATCACCCCCCTTCAGTGGGTCGACAGTTGGCCGGCGCAGACTGTTCCCTTTATGGCGACCGCCTTTGCCATCCTCATCCTGCGCCAGTTCTTCCAGCAGATCCCAGAAGAGTTGTGGGACGCGGCGCAGATTGATGGCGCAGGGCACGTTCGCTACCTGACTCGGGTTGTGCTGCCTATCTCCAAGGCGCCCATGATGACCATCATCATCTTTGGTTTCACCGGCGCCTGGAATGCGTTGGCCTGGCCACTTCTTGTTACAAACTCGCTTGACTGGCGTCCCATCTCTTATGGCTTGCTTGCCTTCCTGGACGAAGCTGGCGCTCACGTCCACCTGCAGATGGCCGGTTCGGTCATTACCCTGTTGCCTATTCTGATTCTGTATTTCCTGGTCCAGAAGCAGTTCATCGAGGGGGTTGCCCATACCGGGCTCAAGGGATAGAGTTCTTTCTGAGGAGGTGATGAAGAGCGAAAAGGAGACACCTACCTGATTTCGGCAACTGCCAGTAGACGGGTACTGGGAAGGCTGTTCCGCTTGTATGCTGTACGGCGGGGGCTTTCCTGATACCAACCCTATCCAAATTCAGAGTGAGGAGAACATAATGTCCCGTAGACTGTATTGGTTGATCCTGATCCTTGCCGTGGTGGCGCTGGCTTTGGTGGCCTGCGGTGGTGAGGAAGAGCCGACGGCCACGCCCAAGCCGGCCACGCCTACTGCCGTGCCTGCTGATGAGACCGTCGACGAGACGACTGTCGAAGAGCCCGAAGAGCCTGCTGGCCCCTGTGCGCCGGCGACCGAGGGACCCCTGGCAGGGGTTGATATTCGCGGGCTCGAGTTTGATTGGTGGCACCAGCACAGCAGCACCCGCGAGGAGCTGCTGATGGAGATGGTGGCAGGATTCAATGCCACCAACGAGTGCGGCATCACCGTGAATGCGATGAATCAGGGCGGATACAATGATATTCGCGACAAGATGAATGCCGGGATAGCCACCGGCGAGCTGCCCGGA
>DAOUVM010000186.1 GCA_030667645.1 Ardenticatenales bacterium
GCGGCCGATGGACTTTGTGAGCGAGGGGATTTTCCTTTGCGGAATGGCTCACTACCCTCGATTTATTGAGGAATCGATCGCCGGCTCCAAGGCGGCCGCCGGTCGTGCACTCACCATTCTCAGTCAAGACCCCCTCTATATCGGCGGGGTCATCGCCGAGGTGGACGGGGACAAGTGTGTTGGTTGCCTGACCTGCGTGCGAACTTGTCCTTTCGATATCCCGCAACTGCTGTACGATCGGCCGGGGGTGGGCGAACTGGGTGGGCACGCATGGATCGACCCTGGGCTCTGCCAGGGGTGCGGCACCTGCACCGGCGAGTGTCCGGCCGCTGCTATCGAGTTGATTAACTATCGCGATGAGCATGTGTTGGAAGGCGCCAGTTGGTTGGGGGCGTGGCTGCCGGAGGTGGCAAAGGCGTAGACGAACGGTACAATAGTCTGAGTTTGGCTGCGCTCTCCCGCGATGCCCCAGGTAGGCTTGGTCGTGTTGGTAACCGCCAGTGCTCTGAACTAGGCGCCGGCCAATCGGATGACCTGAGCGAGAATCGGGGTGTCTTGAGAGGGACGCCAACCGCAGGAAGCAGAGAGAGAGGTGGATGACGGATATTGGTGACGGTTTTCAGCCCGAACTGACGCTGTTTACGTGCAACTATTGCGCCTACATGGCAGGTGATACGGCCGGGGCTCTGCGCATTCAGTACCCCGCAACCGTCAAGCAGGTCAGGCTTCCATGCACTGGCAAGATCGACGTGCGGTACATTCTCTCTGCCTTTGAGCAAGGGGCGGATGGCGTGTACATCGTTGCCTGCCCCATAGGCTCCTGCCACCATGTGCGGGGCAACGAGCGAGCCCGGTCGCGGGTGCTGTTCGCCCAAAAGCTGTTGGATCAGATAGGCCTGGGTAGTGAGCGACTGGATATCTTTTTCATTTCCGCGGGGCAGGGAAACACTTATGCCTTGAGGGCCAACGAAATGACTGAGCGCGTACGCAAGTTGGGGCCAAATCCTCTCCGCGCATCCCATGCCCGGATGTCGGACCTGCAAGTGGATGATGCCTTGAGCCTAATGGGCGAGTGTGAGCAATGAGCGGAAACGGACGCGACGGCTCTGATCTGGTGGGCGCCGTGATGGTGGTTGGAGGCGGCATCGCCGGGATGCAGGCCTCGTTAGACCTTGCCGAACAGGGCTTTAAGGTCTACCAAGTGGAATCCCAATCCGCCATCGGCGGCCGCATGGCGCAGTTGGACAAGACGTTCCCAACGAATGACTGCTCCATGTGCACAATCAGCCCCAAGCTGGTGGAAGTTGGTCGGCACCTGAATATTCAGGTGATGACAAACGCGGAGGTTGTGGATGTGACCGGCTCGGCCGGGGACTTTGTCATTCGTGTTCGCCACAAACCCCGCTATGTTGACCTGGACAAGTGTGTCGGCTGCGGTGATTGCGCGGACGTGTGTCCGGTTATCCTTCCCGACGAGTTCAACGAGCATCTCTCCACGCGGCGGGCTGCCTTTAAGCTTTACCCTCAGGCGGTACCCAATGCCTTTGCGATTGAGAAGCTGGGCATCGCGCCTTGCCGAGATGCCTGCCCCTCTGGACAGCGGGCCCAGGGGTACATAGCTCTCATCCGCGAGGGGCGCTATGAGGATGCGCTACGAGTCATCAAGGAGGACAATCCGTTCCCCGGCATCTGCGGCCGGATCTGCAATCATCGTTGCGAAGATGCCTGCAACCGGACCAAAGTAGATGAGCCGATAAACATCCGGGCGTTGAAGCGGTTTGTGACCGATCAGGTCTACGCTGAACCTCCTGTGGCGCCCGAACTGGCCGAGCGCAAGAGCGATCAGCGGGTCGCGATCATTGGAGCCGGGCCGTGTGGGCTGACAGCCGCTCAGGACTTGTGCCAACTTGGGTATCCGGTCACCGTTTTCGAGGCGCTCCCAGTTGCCGGCGGGATGCTGCGGGTGGGGGTCCCAGAGTATCGGCTGCCGACGCACATCATTGAGCGTGAGGTGCGGGCCATCGTGGATCAAGGGGTGGAACTGCGGCTCAACTCAACTGTGAACAACCTGGATGATCTGTTTGATCAGGGTTTCGAGTCTGTGCTTATTGCCGTAGGCGCCCATGAGGGAGTTCGGCTGCCCATCCCCGGGGCGAACCTGAATGGAGTTCTGGTCAACACCCACTTTTTGCGTGACGTACGCCTGGGCGAATACCAGCAGTCGGGCGACTCGCTAGGGAGGGTGCTGGTGTTGGGCGGTGGGAATGTGGCGATTGACTGCGCCCGCACGGCGGTCCGCCTGGGCGCGACCGAGGTCCACATGGCCTGTCTGGAACCGCGCGGCGGGATGCCTTGCCACGGTTGGGAGGCGGATGCGGCCGAAGAGGAAGGCGTAACGATTCACCCCAGCCGTACCTTTGTCCGCATTCTAGACGATGGTACTGGCCGCGTGGCTGGACTAGAGTGTGAGCGCGTGCTTTCGTTCTCCTTTGATCCCACCGGGCGACTGGAACTTGAAACGGTGGCGGACTCATCTCATGTAATCGACTGTGACACGATCATCTTCTCCATCGGTCAGCGGGCAGGGTTGGCCTTTATCCCCGATGATGCTGGAGTGGGGTTGACCCCGACCAAGACCGTCGCCATCAATCCAAATACCATGGCGGCCACCCGGCCGGGAGTGTTCGCAGCCGGTGATAGCGTCAGTGGGACCGCCTTTGTTATTGAGGCCGTGGCAAGCGGTCACAAGGTAGCTCAATCTATCCATCGCTACCTACGCGGGATGTTCCTTGAGCCTCCGCCCATGCCCGACTTGCCCGTGGTCCAGCTTACCGAGGTAGAGATCCGGCATCGGATGCAGGTGGGCGAGATCAAAGTGCAAGCTCGCGTGCCCATGCCTGAACTGCCGGTTGCAGAGCGAGCCGGCAATTTTTCCGAGGTGGAGCGCGGATACGACCACGAATCAGCCCAGGCCGAGGCCGCCCGATGTCTGTCCTGTGGCCTTTGCTCAGAGTGTCTGAGCTGTGTATATGCCTGCAAGGCGGATGCAGTGATACATGATATGGTCGGCCGGACAGAGACAGTCCATGCCGGTGCGATCATCATGGCGCCTGGCTTTCAGCCCTACCCGGCCGAGAAGTCTCAGGAATATGGGTTTGGTCGCTATCCAAACGTGATTACGTCGCTGCAGTTCGAGCGGCTGCTCTCGGCCTCGGGACCCACAGATGGGCACGTTACCCGCCCATCAGACCACAAGCCCGCCAAAAAGATTGCCTTCCTGCAGTGTGTAGGCTCTCGCGACCAGAACCACGACTATTGCTCCTCGGTCTGCTGCATGTACGCGACAAAGCAGGCCATGATGGCCATTGAGCACGAGCCGGATACAAAGATCCAAGTGTTCACGATGGATATGCGCTCCTTCAGCAAGGGGTACGAGGAGTACTATCAACGAGCCAAGAAAAAGTACGGGGTGCGATACACTCGCTGCCGGATCTCCGCTGTGCGCCAGATGGCAGAGACAGGGAACCTGATCGTGCGCTATGTGCCGGAGGACAGGGGCAATGGGCATCAGGCGGCAGAGAGCAGCACCCCACCGCTTGCCTCCCGCCCACCGCTTGTCGAAGAAGAGTTTGACCTGGTTGTGCTTTCCATTGGCATGGAGGTAGGCGACACTGTGCGGGCGCTTGCTCGCCAGTTGCGTGTGAGCACGGATGAGTACGGCTTTGCCCTCAGCGATCGCTTTAATCCTCTGCAAACCAGCCGAGCAGGCATTTATGCCGTTGGTCCGTTCCGTGAGCCCAAAGACATTCCGGAATCGGTGGTAGAGGCCAGCGGGGCGGCCGCGGCCGCGGCCGGATTGCTGGCCCCGGTGCGTGGGACTCTGGCAGAGCGCAGGGAATACCCGCCGGAGCGGGATGTCTCGGCCGAGGAGCCGCGGGTGGGTGTTTTTGTCTGTCATTGCGGTTCGAATATCGGTGGCTTTCTTGATGTGCCGGCCGTGGTAGAGTATGCTCGAGGGCTTTCGGGTGTGGTGCACGCCGAGGACAATCTCTATACCTGTTCTCAGGATTCCATTGTTCATATCACCGAACAGGTCAAGGAGCAGGGATTGAATCGGGTTGTGGTCGCCTCTTGTACTCCTATCACCCACGAGTCCCTGTTCCGCGACAGCATCCGGGACGCCGGCCTGAATCCGTATCTGTTTGAGATGGCCAACATCCGCAACCAGTGCTCCTGGGTACACTCTGGGCAGTGGGATGTGGCCACTGAAAAGGCCAAGGCGTTGGTGCGGATGGCAGTCGCGCGGGCCGGCCTCCTTCGACCGCAGCATACCACCGAGATGCCGGTGGACAAGACAGCGCTCGTCATAGGTGGTGGCCCGGCCGGGATGAGTGCTGCTCTCTCGCTAGCGGGGCAAGGTTTCCCTGTCCACCTGGTCGAGCGGACGCGAGAGTTGGGCGGTCATCTGCGCCAGGCTCGCTTTCTGGCGGATTATGGCAATTCAATCTCTCCCGCCCGGGACCCCCAGGCCTTTCTGGATGATCTCACACAGCGGGTGGAAAAGAGTTCACTGATCACCGTTCATCTCGATGCAGAATACGAGGAGCTGGGTGGCTTTGTGGGCAAGTTCGTCAGCCGCATCAATCGCGCCAATGGAAACGGCCGGGAGACGATTGAGATCAACCACGGTGCTGTCATCGTCGCCGTCGGAGGACGCGAGTACCGGGGTCCCGAATACAGCTACGGCTCGCACTCACAGATCGTGACTATGCAAGAGTTTGAGACGTTCCTTGCTGACTGTGATGATTCCGTCGCCGGCGGTCAGCTCCCGGCGTCTACTGTCATGATCCAGTGCGTCGGTCCGGCTGAGCAGTACTGCTCCCGTATCTGCTGTACGGGCGCCCTCAAGAACGCGCTCAAGCTGAAGGAGTTGAATCCGACCGGCCGCGTTACCATCCTGTTCAAGGACATTCGTACCTTTGGGTTTAAGGAACGCCTCTACACTGAGGCGCGGCGGAAGGGGGTGTTGTTCATCCGCTATGATGACGAGCGCCCGCCGCAAGTGCAGGCGGATGGGCCGTTAACCGTCGCTGCTTGGGATCCGGTCCTGGGGAGAGAGTTCGTGCTCCGGCCTGACATGTTGGTTCTCTCCATGCCGTTGGTGCCGGCCAAAGGGGCAGAAGATCTGGTCAGCAAACTGCGCGTTTCAGTAGATCTCGATGGCTGGTTCATGGAAGCGCACGTCAAGTTACGGCCGGTCGACTTTGCTTCTCGCGGAATTTTCATTGCCGGATCAGCTCATTACCCCAAATTCCTGGACGAGACGATTGTTCAGGCCCAGGCGGCCGCGGCACGGGCGGCCAACATCCTTGCCAGCGACACGATGACCGTTGGTGGGCGGGTGGCGGTTGTGGATCCTGAGAAATGTGTCGGATGCCTGACCTGCGTTCGAGTTTGTCCGTACGATGTGCCCGAGGTTCAGACCAGCCTGGTAGGAGTGGGTGGGGTCGTGGGCGCGGTTCAGATCGAGCCCGCCGTTTGTCAGGGATGTGGGTCCTGTGTGGCAGAGTGCCCGGCCAAGGCCATTGAACTGATGCACTATACCGACGCGCAGATTCTAGCCAAGGTCGATGCGCTGTTTGACGTTATCCCGGCCAGTGCTGTACCGGTCGCGTAGGGAGTGGATGGATGGAAGAGAACCGTTTCGAGCCCC
>DAOUVM010000227.1 GCA_030667645.1 Ardenticatenales bacterium
AGGAGATCGACGCCGTATTGGAGCAGATCAACGAAACGATGACTCGGGAGCAGATCCAAGTTATCGCCGACATGCATCTGACCCGCGCCGATAATCAGGCGCTGATCCAAGAGTTGGGCCTCTCCGCCGGTATCGGCGAAGGGGCTGGAGCGAACGGCGGGCAGCAGGGCCAGGGCCAGAACCTGAGCCCCGAGGAGCGGGCTGCCCGCGAAGCAGAAAAGACCGAGCGAGCGACGGGCGGCTCCAACGATGCCCTGCTGAACATGCTGGTCGAGTTGTTGGAATCCAAGATCACCCAAGACAGAGGAGTTGAATCGTGAAGACAAAGATGCTCGGCTTTATCCTGGCTGCCGTTTTGTTCGGCGGGACTTTGGCCGCTTGCGGCAGTACAGAGGTGGAACCGGCTGACCCCGGCGCACCGGTCAACACGGCGGCCGAGGCAGCACCGGTCGACACGGCAGCCGTGGCAACCGCCATCGAACTGACAGATGGTTACGACGACGCACTCTCGGCCAAGAACCAACTCCTGCTGGGCACACTGCGCCTGGAAGAGACCGATCAAGCAATCACGTCGGAGCAGGCCAAAGAACTGCTACTCCTCTGGCGGGCGTTTGCGGCTCTGACGGCGAGCGGCACGGCCGCGCCGGAAGAGACTGAGGCAGTACAGAACCAGATCATGGAAAACATGACGCCGGAACAGGTCGGCGCTGTCGCAGCCATGGAATTGACCAATGCCGCCTTGCAAGAGTTCTACCTGGAAGTAGGACTCACCGAGGCCAAGACCCCCGAGCCGGATGCCACGCCGCAGAACGGCCAGATGAAGGACCTATCGCAAGAGGATCGCGAGGCCACCCGTATCGCCAACGGGGCAGAGCCCAGTGGCAGTGGCAGTGGCAACGGCAACGGCAAGAGCAGTGCCTTGATGGATATGGTGATAGAGCTTTTGGAAAAAAGGTAACCATCAGGGGCACACTACTGTTTTGCCCTTCTATCAGGCACTGGTGGGCGTCCACGACCTCGACCTCTTTCGTCGAGGTCGGGCCCCACGCTCACTAGTACACCCCTTGTGAGCAATGCAAAAGAACCACCTGTTCCGGCGTCGCAAGGTGAGGCTACATCCATGATTGGCAGGCCCAGACCCCCGACCCTTGACGGGCAGCGCACTCACCAGAGCGTTCCAGGCGTTGCGAACTGCAGATGCGGAGCCGCCCTCTGACTGGGAGTTCGGACTTGCGATGCACCTGTCTCTGCGAGGGCCAAGGGCAAGAAAATCCGGGCTTCTCTACCCAACCATTCGTATGCTCCCATATCGCAGACCGCAACGCCATCTCTGTCACCATCTACCGGCCGGGCGGCCCCGCGATAGTCACCCGCCGGGCAGATGCCGTTCTCCCCGTTGTCAATGGCCGGACTGCTCGAGGTGAGCATCATACCATAAGCATCCCCGGAGAAAGGGCCTGCGAGCTGTGGATCGGCGCAGATATCATTGTCACCGGAATTCACATAGTCGCTTCCAGCGCCACACTCGATGTTCTTGGCGTCGTAGACGACGTTGAAATCTGAATCAAGCACAAGATCGCCACACCCCTCTTGATAAAAGAGAAAGGTAATGTCATCCGGGGAGCCGAAATAGTCCGTATCACCCAGGAACACATTATTCCGCGCAGTGAGCGTTTCCGTGCCGTCACACAGATAGCCATCTCGCGGACCTCCACTTACCAGGCCATCTCCCTGGCCATAGAACGTAGAGTTCAGAATGGAGACCTGCTCCCCTCCGGTATAAACAATCGCCAGCGTGTTTCCCAATGCTCGACAGGGGTCCACATTGTGCGTGAAAGACTGGCCTTCAAAGAAGGCGCAATTTCCCACCAGGACACTGTTGGTGATAGTAGCCTGCCCGGTGATCTTTACCTGGTTCCCGGCGTTCCCCTCCGCACGCACGCGGTCGAGCGTGACACTGCCGCCCAGGCTATGGTAAAGGAGATCCAGACCGTCGGATGTGTTGTGCCGAAAGGTCGAATCTTCTATGATCCAGTCTCCCCCGGTGGCACCGGTGCCGACACCGTCACCGTAGCCGCCGGCAGTTTGTGCCCAGCAGCCGGTTGGCTGGCCGCCGGGATGCGTTTCCCCACAACCGTTCCACTCTACCGTCCAGCGCCGGAAGATCAGCCTGCCCGTATTAGAGTCATCGCCCTGGATATCTCCATCCCAGCCGGCCCATCCGTTGCCTGCGATCCGCACATCCTCTACTGTCCAGTCTTCCAACCGGCCGGCATTGACCCCGGTGACCGCCAGGCCGTGAATATTGAGATTGCGGAGGTAGACGTGGGCCGAATCCGCCGCATACACCCCAACGGCCGCCCACTCTCCAAACGGGTAGCTATCGCGCTTGCAGGCCAGTCCGCCCGTATGACCCTCCACACAATCCGAGTGATCGGTGATTTCCAGGCAGGCTATCTCGACGTTGCTCGAGCCGGTCAGATTGAGAACGTACGACGATCTCTCCGCCCCCCATAACTGGGGCGGATGGGGACAGCCGGCGTCCCACCCAGCCCCCAGGATACGGGTGGGATCGGCCGGACTGGGACCACTCGGAATCGGCAGCATGTGACACTCCCAGGGATAGTCAGGCTCGCAATTGTCGGCGCCGGGCGCATTGTAACCCATCATGTACTCGCCTGGTGCGATGATCAGGGTGTCGCCGCCGGCGATGCGGGGCGTGCCGGCCGGAGGGAGGGCGCGGAATGGATGGTCCCACGCACAGTCATGACCCACGCCGCTGCCCGGATAGGGCTCGTCTGTCAAACCGGTGCATTGGTCTGGATTTCCGCCGTCTGATCGGACATAGTAGGTGAGGTCGAGCGCGGAGCGGCGCGCGCGGAGGGTGTGCAGTGTGGGCGGTGCCGAGACCCTCAGAACGAGGGGCAGGTAGAGTCCAAGTTGGGGCCAGTAGCCATTGTTGGAGAGCGCCGACCAAGCTCCCTCAGCATTCTGCGACTTGAGCGCAAAGTAGAGCGGGCCGCTCTCGTAGGATAGCACCACCGTCAGGCCTGCTGCGTCACCCGGCAGGGAGTCAACAACGTTTGCGCTGGCCCAATTGTCCTCAGTGATGACCATGCTCGCGCTCCGCAAGATCACGGCAGTGGCATCTCCGGCCGGCGTCCAACCGAGAGTAGCCGTCAACACACCCGCGCCGGTGATCGCACCGGTCACACGCAGATCAGTGACCGCCGCCGGTCCGGAAGAGCCACTGAACTCGTCAGCCCCGACGTCAGGCGCTGGGCCGACTGGGCGGACATCTCCATCAAAGTCGCCGCGCACCTCGGAGAGTGCCTCTGCCTGGTCAATGGCAGCCGTGGCCAGGGCCAGAAGATGCAGGTCGCCGGCGGCGGGGTCCACAAACCAGCCCACAGGGGCGTCGGTGATGTTGTCCATCACCGAGCCTTCGGCGCCGTCCCGGTCGGGAAGGATGTTCATGTTGGTCAGGTTGTAGGCAAAGGCTCCCTGGCTATCGGCAAAGCGGGCCTCCATACCCCAGTTCAAACCAGGAGTGGGATTGAGCAGCACAACCGTATTGTGCGCCACCAGCCAGCCTTCGGCATGTACCATCTCGATGGCCACGTCGTGGAGAAGGCTGCTGTAGATAAAGTTGTTGCGTACAATCCCACCGATATGGTCCAGACTACCATGGCTGGAATTGCCAAAAGCGATCCCCTGATAACAATCCATCAGCAGATTTCGCTCCACCACGGTATCAGATGAACCCGACCAAAACAGAATCGTGGGAACGGGGTCATCCGAGAGGGTGCGGATGCGGTACCATGCATTGTCCCGCACGACCCACCGGTGGGCGTTATGGGCACTGATGCCGTTGGTATAGTTATCCGGAGCGCTGGTAGTGTATTCCAGGCGAGAGCAGGCCAACAGCCCATCGCTGCTCCCGTCGCCGGCCGGGTTGACTTTGACCAATTGGTCGCCGGTATCCTGGATGTGCAGGTTGTACAGGATCGGCCGATCACGACCTTGGATGGATACTCCATGATCACGAGCATTTCGGATGGTGAGATCGGCGATCGTCACATCATCACCATCCACCAATATCCCGAAATGCCCGCTCGTCATGCCGCCAAAGTCCAAGATGACGTCGCCGCGATTTCCGGTCTCGCCGCGCAAGGTAGTTCCGTCATTCGCCAGGTGGATATAGTTTTGCATGTAGTACAGACCAGGCCGGATCAGAATGGTCGTGCCGGCCGCCCCGCTATCGGCCTGCTCGCGCAAGTCAGCTTCTGAGGACACGGTCAAGATCGAACCGGTCGATGGGGGGAGCGGGGGGCAAAAGTGGTCGCCGGCCGATCGGCCGGCCGGCCCACTCGCAGGCGCTTCTTGGACAGAACCTGAAACCTCACGTCGGTCGACCCATCCCTTCCCACATGCTGTGATGCACACACCTGCCACCAGGCTCAGGAAGAGTACCCAGCCCGCCAAACGCAACCCCATCCTGCCAGCAGTGTCCCACAGGCAGGCCAAGATCACCGTGAATGGTCGGTGGGCTCGGACAACCTCGAGTCTCATGGTTTCGTTTCTCCAGAGCTCCGGGACGCGGCGCTGAACCGACGAGGTTCCAACTCGTTGAATCTGTCATCTTTAGCATAGCACAGGTCGGCGGAACTGTCACTCAGGAGCTTGGAGAGTGTAGAAAGACAAGCGAGGCGCCGTCGCCCAGCCGCTTATTCAACACCCTCAGCTTGCGTGCATCAAGGACCAACTGTCACATTCCCATAGGAGGCAAGGTCGCGTCAGCGAGAGATCCGACGTCCATCTCCACCTTTCTTGACTTATCGCCTCTTGTATCATATCATCGGGCGCATGAGCTATGCGCAAGACTCCGCCCGGGCGCAGGTTTTCTTCTTCCAGGTTGGGGCTGTCCAGGTACTGGAGACCGTCAGGCAGACCAGTAGAGCCCACTGGAAGGCATTGGATATCGCCCCGGCCGGGGAACGCACGAGAGCAAAGGCGCTGGAACGCTCCCCACTGTGACACCTTGGGAAGCGGCCGGCTC
>DAOUVM010000260.1 GCA_030667645.1 Ardenticatenales bacterium
AGTCGCGACAATCCTGATCACAAGGGTCACTGAACGAACGAGTGTCAGTCATCCTGGATCATCCAACCGAGTGCGGCCGGGTCTGCGGTCTCCAGCATGGTGGCCGGCACCTCGACCAGGATGGCCTTGGCTTCTGCCAGCACGGTTCCATCCTGCAATTGTATCTCGCTGCGAGCCGTTGCGCGCCGGGAGCGCATTGTCTCGAGCCGGCCGATGATCCGTAGCATGGTTTCAGTGGGCACCGGCTTGCGGTATTTGATTTCCAGTTTGAGGGTCATGTAGAACTGGTCGTCGCCATTGGCCATGACGGTCCTGCCGGCCGTTTCATCCAGTATGGCGGCGGTCACCCCGCCGTGGACCACTCCTGGGTAGCCCTGGTAGTCATCCGGCACAACGTGCTCGGCCATGACCTCGCCAGGTGCGGTGCTATAAAAGCTCATCTTGAGCCCGATCGGGCTCCTCCGACCGCAGATAAAGCAGTCATTAGAGTTCGGCTGTTTTCTCATGAGGTCAGGCCACCAACCATTCCAGTTTCCGACTCTCCTGGCGGCGAGCACGCAATGACGATTGTCACCAGGATGACATCGGCCAGCAGCGTGGTTGTCGACAAGGGGCCACCGTGTCTTGGGCCCGCTCCAGCATCCCACTGACGCCAGCCGACCGCCTCACTCCTATCCTATCCAAATTGGCCGAATGAGCAAGTGTTCCAGATCTGCCCCGCTCATGGCGTCAGTCAATCCGGGGGCCTCTGCCTGGCGGCGATGAACGAGCAGGGCGCTATTGGTCCCGTTGGTAGGCCACCAGGCCATCCACGAGGACCAACTCGGGCACAGTGCAATAGTCAAAAGGATGGCCGTTCAAGACGACAATGTCGGCGTCCTTGCCCACCTCCAGGCTTCCCACCCGGTCCGCGACGCCGATGATCTCAGCAGCGTTGATGGTAATGGCTTCTAGCGCGGCTTTTTCCGGCATTCCCTCACGCACTGCCAGTGCGGCATTGATAGCCAGGTATTTGGTGGCTGAGGACTCGTCGGTTTGGATTGCGACCTTGACACCTGCTCTTGCCAGCGCCCCAGGGTTCCTTGGGGTCATGCCCTTCAACTCGTACTTTACTCGTGAGAACAGAATCGGGCCGGCCGTAACGGGGATGCCCTTGGTCGCCAGGATGTCGGCGATCTTGTACCCCTCGGTCGCATGCTCCAGGGTAAGGTCCAGCTTGAACTCTTCAGCTATCCGGATAGCCGTAAGCATGTCATCGGCACGGTGTGCATGAACGCGGGCGCGCATCTCTCGGCGCAGCACTCTGCCCAGCGCGTCCAGCTTGAGGTCGCGTTCCGGCAACCTGGGCGGATCTGCATCCTCATCGCCCGCTTCTGCCTTGGCCTCGAATTGTGCCAGATCAGCCTCGTACCGGCGCCACTTTTCCAGGTAGTTCTGGGCATCAACCAGCGCGGCGCGCAGAGCCGCTGCATTTCCCATCCGGGTGGATGGCAATTTCTTCTTTTCGCCATAGACTCGCTTCGGGTTTTCCCCCAGCGCCATCTTCATTCCGGCCGGCTCTAGCAACACCATCTGCTCTACGCTCGCCTTGGGTGGGGTCTTGAGACAGACCCACTGACCCCCGATGAGATTGGCACTGCCGGGTCCCGTCAGCACCGTCGTCACGCCAGCGCTCACCAGTTCCTCGAAAGCTGGATCTTCAGGGTGGACCGCATCCAACGCCCGCAGATGAGGGGTGATAGGGTCGGTCATCTCGTTCCCGTCAGAATACTCCCATCCGATGCCATCCGGAAAGAGCCCAACGTGGCAGTGAGCATCGATCAAGCCAGGCATCACCACCTTTCCAGACGCGTCGTAGACCTGGGCATCCTCGGGGATTTCAATCTCCTCTCCCACAGCGACGATTCGTCCACCCTCGACCAATACGGTGCCCTTTTCCAGAGTGCCTTGGGTGATAGTCATCACCTTGCCACCAACAATTGCGATCATTCAGCTTTCCTCCTCAGCTACAGTGAAATCATTGAGCATTGTCACTCCCACTTTTTCTCCCAACCCCTGGATGCCGGCCGAAGACCGAGGGCATCACATCGTTACCGTGGGCCAGATACTGGCGGCCGCAAGCACAAGAGGCGAGCGTTTCCCAGGCGGTCGCAAGGAATGACCAATCGCACCCTGATTGGGCAGCACGTCGATCCTGGCCTCATCAGTCATCCATCTCCCGGTACCGCTGCCACACCGCTGCCGAGAGCTCCAGCGCTTTGGCGGCGATGGCCGCCTCGTCCAAGGTCAGCAGAACTCTATCGCGCATGAGCCAGTTGCCGGCGACCATGGTCGATGTGACGCAGCTAGCCTCAAACCCGAATAGAACGTGCCACGGAAGGTTCTCAGGTGTCAGTTGGGTAAAGGGGTGGTAATCTACCAGAATCAAATCCGCACAAGCGCCGGGCGAGAGGTCTCCCACGCGCGCGTGGGGCCAGAATTCCGCCGCGAGCGCAGCGTTGTTGGTGGTCGCCATCTGCAGGATATCATATCCGTTCCCCCGACGAGGGTCTCCGTGCCACAGTTTGTGCACCAGGTAGGCAGTCTTCCACTCGGCCCACATGTTGTTGCCAAAGCCATCGTTTCCCATGCCCACTTTGACGCCACCTCGCATCAGGGTTTCGACCGGGGCAACGCCGACGGCGTTGTTCATGTTCGAGCGAGGCTGATGGGTCACCCACGTCCCCGTGTCGCGGAGGATCTCCATCTCCCAGGCATCAATGTGGATGCAGTGAGCCAGGATCGTCTTGGGGCCGAGAATGCCAGCTTTGCCGAGTCGCTCCACTACCCGCTTGCCGCTTCGGTGCAGGCTGTCCTCCTGGTCTGCAATTCCCTCGGCCGCATGGATGTGAAACCCCGTGTCCAGTCCCTCCGCGGCCGCGACGCAGTCTGCCAGCGTCTCATCAGAGAGGGTCAGCGATGCGTGGAGGCCAAAGGAGGCTGCCAACAACGGATTGCCCATCTCCCTGACAGCGTTCAAGAATCGGACATTCTCATCTATTCCGTCCCGCGCTGTGGCTCTCGAGGAAGGCCCACGATCCGACACCTCATAGCAGAGGCTGGCGCGCAGGCCCGCCTCCGTCACGGCATCAGCAATGAGATCCAGACTGCTGTCGATCGCAGAGGGGCTGGCATGGTGATCGATCAGAGTAGTGGTCCCGTGCTTGATGGCGTCTACCAAGCAGACCAGAGCACTATACTTGACATCCAGGTCCAGCAGCGCCCGGTCCAGCTTCCACCAGAGCTTTGCCAGGATCTCGGGGAAATCGCGGGGCGGTTCGCCTGGGATGACCATCCCACGGGCGAATGCACCATAAAAGTGGGTATGAGCGCAGATGTTGCCGGGCATGACAAGCCGGCCGCCAGCATCCACGATCTCGTCGTCCGGAAAGGCAGCTCTCAGGCTGCTCGAAGCGCCAACATCGGTGATCAGCGCGCCGTCGACCCGGATAGCACCGTCCCAGACGATTTCGTTGGCCTCACCAAGAGTGATGATCGTTCCATTGGTGATAAGCATGACTCTCTCCTTGTTCCTTCGAACGGCGCCGCGCCTCTGCTCCGGTTGCGGACCAGATAGCGGGGGGCGGCACCGATCAAGGGAACTCGCCGATCCCTTTGACGCCGTTGGGGCCAGCCGAGACCGGATGCTCCACCACACTGTGGTTCAACTCTATCATCCGGTGGGCGAGCGCGACTGTGTGACGAGCGAATTCTAGCACAGCCACCGTGGAGGAGCAACATGAAGGGTTAACCGGTCGCGGGCCATGTTGTGCTCCGCCTATTCCAGCGCCCGGGTGAGGTGCACCAGCGTGCCCTCGTGAACCGTGACGAACTCGGTGGCGTCCCCGACCACGTGACCCAGAACATTCACCGGGCTGTAAGCGCACGGCCGTTCATCGATGCTGGCAGGAGTGGGTCCGAAGAAGATGCAAAACGCCTGCCCCACCGGCCAGTAGCCCAGCTCCCCCACCTCGACCTGCGCTCGGGAATCCGGTTCCTGCTCAGCCGTCACCGGGATCTCGAAATAGATCTCTTCCCCCCAGATACTGGCGGGCCCCGTCATCGGCAGCTTTTCCCATATCTGCCGCGCGGTGGGGCTGTCGTTCAATTCCGCCGCCAGGGATATGTCTCCGACAGAGATGATGATCCGGTTCATCCATTTTCTCCTTGCATTCTGAGATGACTAGAGCCGCCCTGGCGGTCCGGCGGCTCTCATTCTTGCTGAGAGTCGCCCAATAGTTCGCTGAGAACTTGCTCGGTGTGTTGGCCCAGCAGCGGCGGCGGCCGACGGACGGTGGCCGGAGTGTCAGAGAACTTGAAGGGGAAACCGGCGAGCTTGATCGAGCCGGCCGTGGGATGCTCCACTTCCAGCACCATATCCCGTGCCGCTGCCTGGGGCAAACCGAATGCTTCCGGCACGGTGTTGATTGGTGCACAAGGGATCCCGGCGCCGTTCAGTATCTCGATCCACTCGATCGTGTCCCGGGCAGCG
>DAOUVM010000221.1 GCA_030667645.1 Ardenticatenales bacterium
GGCACGGTGGCGGCCGTCGACGGCATTGACCTGCAGGTGAAGCGTGGCGAGACCTTTGGCCTGATTGGGCCGGATGGAGCGGGCAAGACGACCGCCACCCGCGTCATTCTGGGATTGCTCAGGCGGACGGACGGCAAGAGCAACATCCTGGGCTATGATTCGATGGATGACACCTATGCCATCCGCGCGTGCGTCGGTTATGTCGCCCAGCAGTTCGCGCTCCCGGGCGACATGACGGTAATGGAGAACATTCGCTTCTTTGCCAACGTTCACCGAGTCGGCCGGAAAGAACGGCGCCAGCGGATTCCCAAGCTGCTCGAATTCGCTGGACTGGACGGTTTCACCAGCCGGCCGGCTCGCCTGCTCTCCGGGGGGATGAAGAAGAAGCTGGCTCTGGCATGCAGCCTGGTCCATGAACCAATGGTAGTCGTACTCGACGAGCCAACACTTGGCGTCGATCCCGTCAGCCGCCGCGAATTCTGGAACTTGCTGGGCATCCTGCGCGCAGAGAGGGAACTGACCATCTTTGTCTGCACGCCCTACATGGATGAGGCGGAGCGCTGCAACCGGGTCGGCCTAATGTATGGCGGGAAGCTCATTGCCTATGGCGCTCCGCCGGAGGTCAAAGGATTGGTGCCCGGCCGTCTTTTCGAGTTCGCCCCCTCGGATTTCGATCGAGCAGTGGCGCTAGTGACCGGACTGGAGGGAGTGCTAGAGGTGCAGACCTACGGATTGATGCTACGCGTATTCGCGGACGAGACGGTCACGCGACAGCAGGAAATACGGTGCGCCCTCAGCGCCCAGGGGATCACTTGCCGGGGGATGCGCGAAATCGAACCCGGGATGGAAGAAGCGTTCATTAGTCTGGTACGCAGGGCAAGAGACGGTCAGTGAAGACGACATACAGGAATCCACCGCCTATCCAGGTCAAAAAGCTGACCAAGCGGTTCGGGAGCTTTGTCGCCGTGGACAAGGTCAGCTTTGTGGTAGAAAAGGGCCAAGTCTACGGCTGGCTTGGCCCCAACGGAGCGGGCAAGACGACCACCATCCGGCTGTTACTGGGCCTACTCAGACCGACCGAGGGCACATGCCATGTGCTCGGCTATGACTCGGCCACTCAAGCCAAAGCGATGCATGCCCACGTTGGCTATATGTCGCAGCTCTTTACACTCTACGACGATCTCACCGCGGCCGAGAACATCCGCTTCTACGGTCAGGCCTTCGGTTTATCCCGGCGCGACTCGGGCCGACGGCGCGACGAGATCATCGAAATGGCCGGGCTGCTGGGGAGGGAAAACGAGCTCACTTCCAACCTCTCTGGTGGCTGGAAGCAGCGGCTGGCCCTGGGATGCGCCATTGTCCACCATCCCAAGGTGCTGTTCCTTGACGAGCCGACGGCTGGAGTGGACCCCATCAGCCGCCGCGAGTTCTGGGAACTCATTTATGCGATGGCGAGGCAGGGAGTGACGATCCTGGTGACTACCCACTATATGGACGAAGCTGAACTGTGCCAGCGGGTTGGGTTCCAGAGCCGAGGGCAGTTGATTGCCCTGGACACTCCTGACCGGCTCAAGGAAACGCAGATGCGTGGTCAAGTACTGGAGATTGACTGTACTGACAACCAAGCCGCCGTGCTAGTTCTGCAAGCCGCCCAGCGTGACGATCAGATCCCAATGGAGGAGATAGCGCTCTATGGCACTCGCCTCCATGTCATCATGCCAAACGCCGAGTCGTTCCAACAGTCAATACGGGCATTCCTGGAAAACCGGGGCGTCAAGGTACATGCCATCAAGCGGATTGCCCCCACTCTGGAAGATGTGTTTGTCTCAGCCGTCAGGCCAAGGGACGAATAGACAGATATCCAGAGAGCTCACCCGTATCTATCCAGACGTGATCACTCGATAGGATAAATCATATGGACAAGACGGCAACAGAAAAGAGCCCGCGCCGGCTCTTGCGCCTCCTGCTGGTGCTGTTGAGCCTGGCGCTGATGACCCTATTGGTTGTTATTGTCCGCCAGGAGGACGCAGAGGCACCGGTAGTAGAATCAATCAGCAGATTCATGACTGTGTTGCCTCCCGAAATCCGTCCATGGGGAGAAAAACTGCTAGGCCACTCTGGAGAGGACGACGCTGGCGCTCTGGTGGCGTCTGGAATCATCCAGGCGGAGCAGGTCTCCGTCGCCAGCGAGTTTGGAGGGCGCATCGCGGATATCCCGGTGGCCGAAGGAGACACAGTAGCGGCCGGCGACTTGCTGGTGCAATTGGACACTGTGCTACTTGACGCGCAGATCGAAGCGGCCGCAGCACAAGCGGCGGTGGCCGAAGCAGCGCTGGCGCAAGCCCGCGCGGGAGTTCGACCAGGACAGATCACGGTGGCCGAGGCGCAACTCGCTGAGGCTATGGCCGGCCGTGACGCTGCGACACAGGCGGTCAGCGACACTCTCAAGCTGGTGGAGAACCCACAGGACATCCTGCTGCAAATTACTGTTGCACAGGCCGAGGCCATGGCAGCGCAGCGCCGGCTGGATCAGGCGACTGCCTTGAGGAACGCAGCCGAGGTCGCCAAGAACCAATTCGAAACCCTGGATGCCGGGTCGGACGGACACCACAGAACCCTGATCAGCGCCGGTTCCGTCGACGAACTCCCAGGTCCGATACCCCCAGACCTCTGGGAACAACTGCCAGGACCGGTTGACGGCGTGCACACCATTGGCGACTGGGAGCTACACATCAGTGGCGGCAGCTACCGCCTCTACCGACTCGTCAACGTTCCGCTCGACATGCATCTGACGCCCAACCGATGGTGGCAAGCCTGGGTGGGGGTCAACACCGCGACTATCCAGTTGGAAGGCATTCAGACCTCGCTTCACCATCTATATGGTCAACGGGATGACCAGCAGGCGGTAGAAGCTCGGGTCGATGAAGCATTGAGTGCCCTGGCTCAATCTAGAGCCCGGATCGCGGCCGCCCAGGCTCAACTGGATGGCATGCGAACTGGCGCCACTGCCGAGCAGGTTGCCGCCCTGGAAGCTCGCGTCGCTCAGGCGCTGGCAGCTATTGGAGCACTGGAACAAAAGCGAGCGATGATGACCATCACTTCGCCTCTGGACGGCACCGTCTTGAGCCTATCGGCCCATCCAGGTGAGGTCACGGCCGCTGGAGCTCGAATGCTCAGCGTCGCCGATCTGGCGGAAATGAACCTGGTCCTGTACGTACCTGAGAACCGAATTGGCCAGGTGCATCTGAACGAGGAGGTCCACATTCAGGTGGATAGTTTTCCCGGCTGGGTTCTGGAGGGGTACGTAAGACACATCTCTGATCGAGCCGAATTCACCCCCCGCAACGTGGCCACAAGAGAGGAACGGATCAACCTCGTCTTTGCAGTCGAAGTCCGCATCGCCAATCGGGACGGCGCACTCAAGCCAGGAATGCCGGCTGACGCTCTGTTTGTCGGCCGGTAGGGAGGTAGAAATGGAACCGAAACGACGCTGCAGGGCCGGTACCAGGTCCCGCCCACACAGTGCAAGCAGCGCCCTGTGCTTTGCGGCGCTGGCGCTAGCCCTAGTCACAGCCGCTGTGGGCTGCTCCGGCCAGCCCACAACGGATATTGAGAGCACGAGCGGCGCCTTGACGGCTTCGGGGACAATTCAGGTTAATGAGATCCGCATCGCCGCCGAAATGGCCGGCCGTGTGCTTGAGATACGGGCGGGGGCCGGTGAGCAGGTGCGGGCCGATGACATCCTGGTAGTCCTGGACGCAACCCCGCTCCTGCTCCAACTGTCCCTGGCAGAGGCGGCTGTTGCTACTGCTCGGGCGGACCTGGCCCTGGCGCGAGCCGGACCGTCCGCGGAAGAGATCGCCGTCGCCCAGGCAGCGCTGGCCCTGGCCAAGGCTCAACGAGACGGTGCGCTCGCTGCATGGGAGAATGCACAGGATGTGATCGAGAATCCCAGGGAGCTTGATGCCAGGATAGCCGAGGCCTGGACACAGGTGGCGCTCGCCGAGCAGGGTGCGGAATTGGCACGGGCGATACTCGCCAGCGAGCGCCTGCTGCTTGATCAGCAACCAGAGGGTACGACGCAATGCCTGGTCGCCGAGTTTCAAGTGATGGCCGCGGAGGAGGCTCTGGCGGCTGCCCAAGCCGATCAGGAGACTTCCCAGAGACTGCTCTACTGGCTGCGACTGATCCGCAGCGAACCGTTGGCCCTTGTCGCCCAGGCCAACGCAGTTGAGGGCCAGTATCGGGTGGCTGAGACCCGGGTCAAGGTGGCACAGGCCCAACTGGATGACCTGAAGTCCGGCCCCTCGACGGAGGAGCTCAGGGCACCAGAATCGGCTGAGCGGCAGGCAGAGGCCGAGGCCAACGTTCTGCGGGTGCAGGTGGATCGGCTCACCCTCAGAAGCCCGATCGATGGCATTGTGCTGCACCGCGTTCTGACGGCGGGTGAACTGGCAGCTCCGGCGGCAACCATCCTCACCGTGGCTGACCTGAGCGAGGTCAAGCTGGTTGTCTATGTACCGGAGAATCGGGTCGGCCAGGCAAGGTTGGGCCAGTCAGCGCTAGTGACAGTGGATAGCTATCCCAGCAGGACTTTTCACGGTCAGGTGACTCGAATCGGAGATGAACCCGAGTTCACTCCGCGCAACGTCACCACTGCGGAAGAACGCATGAACACCTTCTACCCGGTCGAAATAAGCCTGCCCAACCCGGAGAGATTGCTCAAACCTGGCATGCCGGCCGATGCAGCCTTTTGAGCGGCCTGGGATGGCTAATTCCCGGTTCCTAGCCGGTTCGAGCGCAAGCCTGCCAAGCTGGCGGCATGTGCCGCTTGTGTTCCGAGGACGCGATCATGCTCTGAACCCGGGTCAGCACTGCCGCGTCTACACTGGCGGTCTCTCCCCCCTCGATCGCCGCCAAAGTCGCGTCCAAGACATCGTAGGTGATCCCCATCTCCCCCTCGTCTGTCTGATCTGCCCACAAACCAGCCGTGGGTGGCCGATCGATGATCTGCTGGGGAACACCCAAGACACAGGCAAGTTCCCGCACCTGCCATTTGAACAGGTTGCCCAGCGGCTCCAGGTCCACTCCGCCGTCCCCATACTTTGTAAAATA
>DAOUVM010000011.1 GCA_030667645.1 Ardenticatenales bacterium
AGGTTCAGGTCCAATCCGGTATCACGCGGGGTCCCATCCAGGATCGCCACTAGCGACTCGGTTGGGGGTTGGGCGGTCAGCCCAGAGAGGGCGGAAATGGAGGTATCAACAATGTCAACGCCTGCCTCCACTGCCTTGAGCGCCGAGGCCATCGCCATCCCGCTGGTATAGTGGGTGTGAAACTGCACCGGCAACCCGACCTGCGTTTTCAATTCCCCAACCAGCTCATAGGCATCGTAGGGAGCAATCATTCCAGCCATGTCCTTGATGCAAATAGAGTCCGCCCCAAGATCTCTTAGCTGTCCAGCCATTTCAACATAGCCCGCGATCGTGTGGACCGGGCTGATGGTATAGCTAAAGCTCCCCTGGACGTGGCCGCCGACTCTTTTGACATAGCGCATCGCCATTTCCATGTTGCGAACATCGTTGAGGGCATCAAAGATGCGAAATACATCAATCCCTACCTCTTTGGCATGCACGACAAAGCGCTCCAGCACATCGTCAGGATAGTGCTTATAGCCCACCACATTCTGAGCCCGCAACAGCATCTGAAAGGGGGTATTAGGCATTAGCGCTTTCAAGCGGCGCACCCGATCCCACGGATTTTCGTTCAGGAAACGCATGGCAGAGTCAAAGGTCGCTCCACCCCACATCTCCACCGACCAATAGCCGACCTTGTCCAGTTCGGGAGCGATCGGAAGCATATCGTCGGTTCGCATCCGGGTTGCCAGTAACGATTGGTGTGCGTCACGCAGAATGGTGTCGCAGATCTTGACCGGTTTCTGTTCCATGGGTCATTCCTCTTGGCTTGCAGGAGTAGAGCAGGGGGAGCGGGCAACTATTGATCCCGTTCCTCCTTTCTCACTGTCCTCTGCCTCTGTTACTCGGCAAACAAATCGCGGGCCTTGAACATCAAAACAAGAGCCTCTTCTTGGGTACCTGAGCGATGAACCTCGCCCGCCGTGACCACCAGCGAATCCCCTTTCGTGAGGTAGAGCGTCGACCCGCCCTGGTACTCTACAAAGGCTTCGCCCTCTAGTATCAAGTACATCTCATCCTTTGCGTGCTGGTGGAAATGATAGGTTCCCTGGAAACGGCAGAGGTAGGCGCAATAGTCGTCTACCTGCCCCAGGACCGTGTGTGTCCACGGCCGTACGAGTTTGGACCGGGCTTGCGCAAGTGAGAGGACCTCTTGAGGCATCTTTTTTCTCCTTTGGCAATCACTGTCTGGAAAACCGGCCGGCCCGAGGATTGGCGCTCCTTCCCAGACGCCTGAACTTGGGCCCGAACCTCAAAGCGGAATATTGCCATGTTTCTTGGGTGGGTTTGCATCCCGTTTGTTTTGCAGCATGTGCAGAGCTTCAATCAGCCGCGGCCGGGTCTCGGCCGGCTCGATCACGTCATCAATGTACCCACGAGCGGCGGCCACATAGGGGTTGGCGAATTTGCCCCGGTAATCCTGCACCAGTTCCGCTCTGCGAGCGGTCCGGTCCTCAGTTTCGGCCAACTCGTGGCGGAAGATGATGTTTACTGCCCCATCCGGCCCCATCACCGCGATCTCGGCCGACGGCCAGCCATAGTTGATGTCACCACGAATGTGCTTGCTAGACATCACGTCATATGCCCCGCCATACGCCTTGCGGGTGATGATGGTGATCTTGGGAACCGTGGCCTCGCAGTAGGCGTACAGCAACTTGGCCCCATGGACAATGATTCCCCCGTGTTCCTGCGCCACGCCCGGCAAAAAGCCGGGCACATCCTCAAAAGTGATGATGGGGATGTTGAACGCATCGCAGAACCGAACAAAGCGCGCTCCCTTGCGGGAGGCGTCGATATCCAGCACCCCGGCCAGGACCTGCGGCTGCTGGCCCACAAACCCAACGCTAAAGCCACCCACCCGCGCAAAGCCGACGATGATGTTCCGGGCATAATGCTCATGCACCTCCAAAAAGACCCCGTCATCCATCACCAGCTCAATCACCTGTTTCATATCATACGGCTTGTTGGGATTATCTGGGACGATGCTGTTCAGCACCGTTTCGATCCGGTCGGTCGGGTCGTCCGTGGGAACAAATGGTGGATCCTCGGTGTTGTTCTGCGGGAGGTAGCTGAGCAGAGCCCGCAGCGTTTCAAATCCTTCCTCCTCATCCTCGGCTGCGAAATGAGCCACGCCACTCTTTGTGTTGTGGGTCATTGCTCCGCCCAATTCCTCCGAGGTCACGTCTTCGCGAGTCACCGCCTTGATCACTTCCGGGCCGGTGATGTGCATGAAGCTCGTCCCTTTGACCATCAGGATGAAATCGGTCATCGCAGGCGAATAGACTGCCCCGCCGGCGCATGGGCCGACAACGGCCGATATCTGTGGGACAACACCAGAGGCCATTACATTGCGCTGAAAGACATAAGCATATGCTGCCAGGGAGACCACCCCCTCCTGAATCCGCGCTCCGCCGGAATCATTCAGGCCAATGACGGGGGCCCCGTTCTTCATCGCCAGATCCATGATCTTGCAGACCTTTTCCGCGTGAACCTCACCAAGGCTGCCGCCGAAAATGGTAAAGTCCTGGCTGAACACATACACCAGCCGATCGTTGATCTTGCCCCATCCGGTTACGACACTGTCGCCCAAAAACTCTTGTTCCTCTATGCCGAATCCCACGGTTCGGTGGGTCACAAACATGTCGATCTCGCGAAAAGTGCCGGGATCAAGCAGCTTCTCAACCCGCTCCCTGGCTGTCAACTTGCCCTTGGCATGCTGCCGGTCGATTCGCGCCTGGCCGCCACCGAGCTTTGCTTGTTCCCGCATCTCATTGAGGCGCTGAATTCTTGGGTCTGTGACCATATGAATCATCTCCTATCGGCACTCGCACTGCCATACGATCCTTGACATCCAGGGTTTCTATCATGAATGATACGAGAAAGCAACCCCGGGTCGCTGTCTCACCGGTAAGCGCCGAACTCTTCCACCGCTTGGAAAAAGGCTACGATGTTCTCCCAGGGGATGCCGGGCTCCAGATCATACGCGGGACCCACGATCAATCCTCCATTGCGCCCGACCGTCTCGATGCGCTCGCGAACCTGGGCGCGAATGGCGGCCGGGTTGGGCTGGCCCCAGTCCACCTGCGTGCCCACCGTACCCCAAAAGGCCAGCCGATCGCCATAGCGCGCCTTGAGTTGTACCGGGTCCATCACGTCTGGCTGCACCGGGTGAATCACATCCACCCCAATCTCGATCAACTCGGGGATGATCGGCTCGATATAGCCATCGCTATGGTAAAAGATCTTGAGATCCGGGTTCACTGCCCGGCCGGCGCGAATGATCGTCTCCATCCGCGGTTTGAGGAATTCGCGCCAGGTGGCCGGCCCGATCAGCATATGGGCCGGCGCGCCAATGTCATCATCCAGACCCAGGATATCCACTCCGGCTCGCACCAGTACCAGCGCCGTGGATGCCGTCATGGCTGTGAGTTGATCCAACAGAGTGCCGGCCAGCTCTGGATTGAGCTTGAGGTCGAGCATGAATTGGGCCCAACCCCGCAGCCGCCAGGCGGTCTCAAACAGCTCGCCGCCCAGGTGCGGCGGCGTGCCCATCACCGCCAGACCGCGGGCATGAAAGGCATCCACTGCGGCCGCCAGGCGGTCTGTCTGCCCGACGGAAAAGATCGGTAGTGGCGCGGTCGCCAGTTGGTCGGCGAGCTCGGCCGGAGTGGTTGCTTCTCCTAGGCGGCCAAACCCATCGATGTGGGGAAAGTAGCCCCAGTCGGCATAGTTGCGCAGAATAGCATCGCTGCCGACATAGACCTCGGTCGGAAGGCCATCCAGGTATTCCAGAAACGCCTTTTGCTCGGGCGGGGGCTCAAACTCTGCAAATCGTATGTCCGTCCCAAAATAGTCCCCCTCGGCCCCCCGTTCGCCCAGTTCGGGCAGAGTCTCGGGGTAGAAATTGGCCATCTTTGGGACGCGGTCCGGCTGGCGGCCGCTCAACACGGCCAGAATGCGTTCTCGTGGCGTCATGGGTGGCTCTCCTCCGGGAGTCGTTGAACGGACACACACTCAATAGCTTCTCCTGCAGGGTGACAAGGGACCAACAGCGTATCTTTCGTCGTCCGGTTCTTGACCCGGCCGGGCTATGGTTGGATGATTACCGATGTCCCGATCTCAGCCCAATTGTACAGCGACTGGGCTTCATACGTGCCCAGTACAACGCACCCATAAGAGATCGGCGTGCCCAGGTAGCCGGCCCACAGGGTCTGGCCATTGGGCAGGATCGGCAGGCCGTGTATGCCGTTCTCGCTCGCGCCCGCCCAATAGATTCCCAGCCAATGGGGCATCCAGATGCTCCAGGTCGCCCCGTACGCATTGGGGATCTTGCTCTGCACCCGGAACTCGCCTGCGCGGGTATAGGTGGGCGCGGCCCCGCTCGAAGCCACGAAAGAGTAGATCAACTGATCCCCCTCAAAGGCATACAGGTGCTGTTCCGACAGATCGATCAGAATGCGTTTGCCGGCGCCGGCGGGGGCTGGCTGCGTTCCAGTCAGGCGCAGTACCTGCCCGGCATAGATGGCGGAGGGATTGGCAATGCCGTTCAGGTGAGCCAGTGCAGCGGTAGTGGTTCCGTATCGCCGCGCTATCCGGGACAAGGTGTCACCACGACGCACGAGATAGGTATGGACCTCCACCTGCGGTGGGGCCGATGGCGCTTCCGGTGGCGCATCCAGCGGCGCGTCCGGCGAAGCATTCACGTCATGAGCCTCCGTTGCCGGTTCAGACCCCGCCCCGGGGATGATCAACTGCTGCCCCACATAGATGGAATAGGGATTCGATAACCCGTTGAGCTCGATCAACGACCAGATGGCAACACCGTGACGCAACGCGATGCTGGTCAACGTGTCTCCCCACTGCACAGCATAGGCGCCATCCGTTGTTGTCGCCACAGGGTCTGCATCTGGTGAGCTATCGGTGCCGCCCGGGATAACGAGTGTCTCACCGGCAAAGATCCGGTGCGCGTCAACCAGCCCGTTCGTAGCCATGATCGTATCCATCGCCACACCGTAGCGCAAAGAGATGCGAAAGAGGTTCTCCCCACGTTGGACGACATGGACGGTCTGATCCAAAACTGGAGCAGGGTCCGATTCCTGTCCGGTGACGCCAGTTGGGGTGACTAGGAACAGGATCGCGGCGATCAGACTGATTGAGAGGATCAACCTTGATGGTTTCATCTCCCTCCTCGCCCCGAGTATACTACAAAGCATAGGGTTCTTCCACCAGGAAAGAGCCCTCGCCATCTCGCAGCGGGCTGCAACTCAGTCAAGAGCCCACTCAATCTCGTTTGCGCCCACCGTCCCGGAGTGGTTCTCTGCGGCCGCAAGAACTCTAGCTTTGCTGCCGGGAGGACCGCGCCGCCAGGTAGAGCATGGTGCTTTGCCACGGCACTGCCTGGTCGCACAATTGATCGGTGTACAGAACCTGAACCCGCATCAGCTCATCAGGGGTGATGGCTCGCAGCAAGCGCCCGGCATAACTATCCCGGTCGCCCCTCCCCTCTGGCGCAAACCAACGGTCCAGTTCGGCCCGCGTGATCCGTCGTTCCGTCGTCTCCCGTTCGCTCTCTGCCAGGATGACCTCAAGACCAGCCGCCTCGCACGCCGCCGCCAAGTCGTCCATCTCCCAGTTCACCATCGGATCGACCGGGTCGGTGTAGATGGCTTCCTCGGCAGCACATACCCGGTCGGCCAGGTCAGTTGCCAATGAATCCATCTCTACCAGTGCAGTAACCCGTTGGGCATGACGCGGCGCCGTCTCGGCCAGCGAGAGCGTGCCTCTGTCCCGCAGCAGGCCCGCCACCAACCGGAGATCGGCCGCCTTATCCGGCCTGCGTGTGAGAACGTTCCGCCCGACGACGGCGTCAAATCGAACCTCGCCTTCCCCGCGCAGCATCAACAAGTCGGCCATTTCGGATAGATCGCCGATCAACACTGCCGGCCGTTCCACTCCGGCCAGCCGGCCAGCCTGCTGGCGCAGCATCTCCCCAACCTCGGCGTCGTCCGCCAGTGACCAGACCCCTCCCTCCGGCGCGCGGCGCACCGCATCCCACGTAAGCAGACCCGATCCAGCGTTGAGGTCCAGCACCAGATGATGGCGTAGGACACCGGCCGCGTCCAGGACACGGTCGCGTAGTGATGCTAATCGCTCTCCCGCCCCACTTGCCGATCGCGCCAGCCAACGGTCGCGCGCCTTGTATACCGGCGAAAAGGTAAGCACTTGCGGCAGCCCCGACGGACCACCGGCCTCCAGCATCGCCGCCAACTGCGCCTCGCGGCGCCGGGCCACCTGCTCGCTGATGCTGGCTTCATAGCCCTGATCGGAGGGTTGGTAAAAGAGCTTGCCCTGCAGCGCATCCGGCAGGTACTGCTGCATCACCCAATGGTCACGGTACGCATGGGGATAAAGGTATCCTTTGCCGTGGCCGAACGCCTCCTTGTCCCGACTGCCGTCCCGCAGGTGACCGGGCACCTCGCCATCACGTTCGCCCTCTACGGTCGAGAGAGCGTCAAAGAAGGCCAGCGTCGAGTTGGATTTGGGGGCTGTGGCCAGATAGAGTGCGGCCTGCGCCAGGTGAAAACGCCCTTCCGGCAGTCCCACACGATCGAAAGATGCCGCCGCCGCCTCTGTAACCCGCAAAGCATTGGGGTCGGCCAGTCCCACATCCTCGCTGGCAAAGATCAGCATCCGCCGAAAGATAAAGCGCGAATCTTCTCCAGCATAGACCATCTTGGCCAGCCAGTACATCGCTGCATCCGGGTCAGACCCACGCAAGGACTTGATAAAGGCACTAATGGTGTCAAAATGATAGTCGCCCTCTTTGTCATAGAGGACAACCCGTCGCTGAATGCTCTCTTCAGCTACCTCCAGAGTGATGTGAATGAGTTGTCCATTCGCTCCTGCAGCTGGCACAGTTGTCTCGACCGCCAACTCTAGGGCATTGAGCACGCCGCGCGCATCGCCATTGGCAATATCCACCAGGTGGGCCAGCGCGTCATCATCGATCTTTACATCAAGCTTGCCATAGCCGCGCTCCTTGTCCGCCAGCGCATGCCGGGCGATGGCATAGAGATCATCCTCTACCAGCGGCTCGAGCTGAAAGATCCGGCTGCGGCTGACCAGGGGCCGGTTGACCTCAAAATAGGGGTTCTCGGTGGTGGCGCCGATCAGAATGAGGGTACCGTTCTCCACCCAGGGGAGAAGGGCATCTTGCTGGGCCTTGTTCCAGCGGTGGACCTCGTCCACAAACAGAGTCGTGCGTTGATTGTATAGGCTGCGCCTCTCCTGTGCGTCAGCAATCGCTGCTCGGATTTGCTTGACCCCCGCCAAGACGGCGTTGATGGTGATAAAGTGGCTGCGCGTAGTGTTTGCTATGACCATCGCCAGACTGGTCTTCCCAGTGCCGGGCGGACCGTAGAGTATGAGCGAGGAGAGCTGATCCGCCTGGATGGCACGGCGCAGCAGCCGGCCTGGGCCAACTATATGCTCCTGACCCACAAACTCCTCGAGTGTGCGCGGCCGCATGCGCGCCGCCAGTGGCTGCTCCTGTTCGATTTGCCGCCGGCGACCGTGTTCAAAGAGATCCATGCTCGCAATTGTACCCTGGCTGCGGGGACGGGCCACTCGCACCTACGGCGATGACCGACCGAACAAGAGTCGGATCAAGGCCGCCACCGGATCAGACGGCCGGCCAGCGGGTTCCGGAGGCAAGAGGGCCGTCTTGAGCGCCGCGATTGTCTGATACCGGTCTGCCGGCTTGATCTGGGTCGCTTTTCTGATGACTGCCTCGGTACGGGGCGAGACACGTGGGTTGAGCTGACGAACCAGGGGATACTTGAAGGGTTTGCTCTCCGGGTCCCGGCCGGTTAGCAGGTGGTGCAAGGTGGCGCCCAGAGCATACACATCGGAGGCGGCCTGGGTCTGCCCCTTGCCGTATTGCTCTGGGGGCGCATATCCCGGCGTGCCCAGGATGAGCGTGTCCTTGGTACGGCCGGGCTTCCAGAAACGCGCAATGCCAAAGTCAATCACCTTGCACACGCCGTTTCCATCTTGCTCCATTACGTTGCTCGGTTTCATGTCGCGGTAGATGATCGGTGGGCTCTGGGTGTGCAGAAAGTGCAGCACATCGCAGATCTGCGCTGCCCAACTGAGCACGCGCCGCTCCGGCAAAAGGCCGGCGGACTCTTCCATGATCTGCAGCAGCGTCTTGCCCTCGATGAACTCCATCACCATATACCAGCGCCGCTTGTCCGGGTCCCGGAAAACGTCCACAACGCTGACCAGGTTTGGGTGATCCAAAGCTCGCAGCATGACCGCTTCACGCCGGAACGCCTCCACTGTCTCTGCCCTCTCGCCAGGGGAGATGGCAGTCTCACTCATCTCCTTGATGGCCCAGGTGACGCCCGGTCGTTGCTTGTCGATCCCGCGGTAGATAGCGCTCATGCCTCCCTGGGCGATTTTCTGCAAGATGATGTAACGGTTGTTGAGGATCGATCGGCTGGGCATCCTGCCGGTGCCAAAGCGAGGTGGCCGCATGGCCGGCGCGGGCCCACCAGTCAACCGCGCCCGGCAACGGCGGCAAAAGCGGGCGAGTGGCCGGTTGGGGGTGCCACAACGGGAGCAGAGCGGCTCTATGCGAGGGGCCCGGGCCCCACACTTGCGACAGAAACGCGCTGCCGGCCGGATCGCGGTTCCGCATTGATGGCACGGCCGTGGCTGAGGCGCCCCACAGTTGCGGCAAAAGCGCGCCCCCGGCTCGGTGCGATGGCGGCACCTGGCGCAACTCTGGACCGCGCCGCCGACCAGCGGGACGCTGCACCGCTTGCAGAGGCGGGCGACCGCCCGGTTCACAGTCCCACAGTGGGGGCAGGTTCTGGCGGCGGTTGCCATGGAGCGCCAGTCTAGTCCTTTCCCAGGCGCCGCGCGGCTTTGATGACCCCCCTACCCCAAAGTCCACTCAGCAGGATGGTATAGAGCAGAATCGGGCCGGTCACCGCCCCGGCGACGGCAAGCCCCGCCCCTTGCAGAGCGACCAGGCCCAGCAAAGCGCCAAGAAAGACATTGGCCAGGTGGAACTCGATCGGCCGCCGCACCTTCCGATGCACCTTCCTGATATCTCGGTGTAGTTGCCCCGTTCCTCTGCCCATCACCCGTATGATCTGAGCACCGAAATCCATCATGCTCATTTCCAGCCGGAATGACACCCGCCGAGGTTGTCCCTGGCTTGGCTTGACGACGAGCTCGCCTTCGTGCCGCCGGCCAAAGGGGATACGGCGATAGTCAACCGACAGGTCGATTTCCTGCCGGCCGCCCTTGCCAATCAGCCGGAAGCGCTCTGTTGACAGGTCCAGCCAGGAGACGTTTGGGATTAGCTTGCCACCCTTGTAGCCGCGCTGCTGGTTAAAGAGCATCAGCGTCTCCCCCCAGCGGCCGATTCCCATCTTGCGCAACTCTACGTGCTGGTGGCTTGTCCGCAGGACCGGCATCGGCAGGTCGGGATCGAGCAGCTGGAGTACGGTCTCTAGTTTCAGATCCTTATCATCCATGGCCGACCTCAGGGCCTCGGTTTTGCTGGCCAGGTCGTACCGGCCGATGGTCTTGAGCCAGTGTTCGATATCCCCTCGCAAGAGGTGATGCCTGCCTGTGGCCCACTGGGAGTCGCATATCTGTACCAGTGCCTTTACCGAATTGGCAATGTCGCCGGACTTGAAGGTAAACGGTTGGGTTCCCGGCCGGCGGGCGATCGCTTCCAGCTCGGTCTTGAGCTCGGCCGCTGTCGGACGTTGATAAACCTCCGGCTCCATCGCTGCCCCAATGACCCGCTCGAGTGCGGAGGAGACCCTCTTGTTCAGTTTGCGGATCGGCGGGAACCGAGCCGCCCCGAGCACCATGGCCGGGGTCAGCACCTGCTCTTCGGCAAAGGCATCGCGCGGGTCCTCGCCGGACAGCAAGTGATGGAGACTTGCCCCCAGCGCATAGATGTCAGAGCGGGGTTCGGGTTCCTGGAGCCACTGTTCCTGCGGGCTATAGCCGGGGGTGCCGATCGCGATGGTGCCACCATCCTTGCTCCCATCATTATTGTCAGAACTGCCCTTGCGGGTGGGCATCGCCCGCACCAACCCGAAATCCACCAGCCAGAGGCGACCGCCTTCATCAAGAATCAAGTTGGCCGGCTTGATGTCGCGATGGATGACCGGCTCTGCCCTGCGTGCATGCATGTATGCCAGAGCATCGCACACTTGAATAGCCCACTCGATGACCTCCGCTTCCGGCAGCGGCCGCCCACATCGCTCCAACCGCTGCTCCAGGTTCTCGCCCCCGATGAATTTCATCACCAGGTAGTGTCGGTCGTTCTCGACGAAATAGTCGAATATCTCTGGGATATTGGGGTGGCCCGGCTGATTCAGCAGCGCCAGGGTGCGGGCCTCGCGTTGAAAGTCAGACTCGGCCTTGCGGCGCTCTTCCGGCGAGGTATAGTCCGGCAACATCTCCTTGACCACGCATCTGCGGACCAGGCGAGTATCGTCCGCCAGATAGATGGCCCCCATCCCACCCCGGCCGAGGGAACGAGCGATCTGATATCGGCCGGCCTGAAACGTATCTCCCGGCCGAACTGGACCGCCGTGGTTGGGTACAGTCAGCAGGGATACCTGGGATGCGCCGCATCGATGACAGAATTGCGCGATTACGCGCAGTTCAGAGCCGCAGTGAATACACCACACAGTCCTTGCCACCTCATCATAGCCTATACGCCGACAGCGAGTCAGCGTTGCATGGCCCGGGCACTGACCTTATTATACCGCAGTTGGCCTACCGAACATTCCACCCTGGCTGACAACCAGTTGACGATTGACCGGCGGCGCCCGACTTTTTTCACACATCCGAATGACAGTCCGCGCAGCAGACAGATCGCAATCCATCGACTGAACCGATGGTGCGCCCCCCTACGGCCCGGTCAGGAGTTGCTTTCCCTGCACCCCCCAACCCTGCCACCTTTGCTTGTAATGCGGCGGACCTGCCAAGCGAACGGCGCCTCGCTTGTTGCTCCACAGAATCGTGTTTCTGATTGACCCGGACTGCGGCGTGTGGTACAGTTGTTCCAGCAGATGGCTTGACCGGGGCGATGCCGCGACGCGAGAGATATGATGCTAAAGGCCACCTTCTGTTTCCCAAGAGACTTTCGCTGGGGCACCGCGACCAGCAGTCATCAGGTAGAGGGAAACAACACCAATAACGATTGGTGGGCCTGGGAGCAACAACCAGGCCGGATCGCTCACGGCGACAGGTCCGGCCGGGCGTGCGATTGGTGGGAAGACGCTGAACGCGACTTGGACCGGGCGGCCGCATTGGGCACAAACGCCCATCGCCTCTCGATTGAATGGAGTCGCGTCGAACCACGGCCGGGAGTCTTTGATCGGAACGTGCTGGACCGCTATCGCCGGATCCTCCAATCGCTACACGAGCGAAGCATTGAGCCAATGGTGACGCTGCACCATTTCAGCAACCCCCTCTGGTTGGCCGAAACGGGGGGCTGGACACAGGAAACAGTCGTCAACGCTTTTGAGCGCTACGCTCGGCAAGTGGTGGAGCATCTGGGCGATCTAGTTCCCCTGTGGATCACGATCAATGAGCCGATGGTTTATGTTAATCGAGCATACCTTGCGGTAGATCCATCCTTTCCCCCTGGGAAGAACAGCCCCAGATTGGCAGCTCAGGTCGTGCGCCACATGCTTATGGCCCATGCGGCCGCCTATCACGCCATACATGAGCTTCGATCCAACTGCCAGGTGGGTATAGCACGCGCTGTCCACGTCTTCCAGCCTGCGCGCCCGCGCTCGCTGCTGGACAAATGGGCGACACGGAAGCAGAGTGCCGTCTACAATGATGCCTTTAATCAGGCGCTGATCACCGGCAAACTCCGGCGGCCGCTCGGGCGCGGCCGTTTGCGCGGACTGGCGCACACGTTTGATTTCTTTGGCCTCAACTACTACACCCGTGAACGGATTGGCTTCGGCATCCGTCCTGCCTTCCAACTTGTTTCCCAGCGCCTATCGACCCCCGGTGCGAGGACCTCGGATCACGACGCTGACGATACCGATCCACAGGGGCTCCTGGAGGCCATCAAACTGGCTGCCGTCCTCAGACGCCCCATATACATAACCAGAAGCGGGACAGCGGGCGAGGATGACCACCAACGGCCGCGCTTTCTCCTGACCCACCTCCGGCGAGTCTGGTCCGCCATCCAGTTCAACATCCCCATCATGGGATACTATTACTGGAGCCTGGTAGACAGTTTTGAGTGGAATCAGGGATGGCAGGAGAGGTATGGACTGATCGACCTGGACGTTGTCAGTCAGGATCGCAAACTCCGGCGCAGCGGCGAGTTGTACGGCCGTATCTGCCGTAGTGGATGTATCGACTGGGAAACGGTCGCCGAGTACACACCCGAGCTGCTGGATGAGATGTTTCCGGGCTAGAGTTGCGGGATAGTTGGATTCAAGCGCCATGATACCACTCCTGAGCCAGACCATCGAGCTCTTCAGCCAGTACCCTGGCAGTCTTATCTACCACTTTGGGGTTCTGTTTGCCATAGAAGCAACTCTGGGCATTGCCCTGGGGTACCGGAAGCGACCGGCCGTCCGGCGCATCGCGCTGGCAGCCGGTGGAATGCTTGCCGGCCGCCTGTTGTTGATGGTTATTGCTCTGCTGGTCTCGCAGCGACTGATCGCCAACCCGGATGCAATCTGGCCTCCCTTGGAACGGGCCGTGGACGCAATTGGGGTATGGCTGCTCGTCTGGGCGTTGCTGCCGCTGTTTGACAGCAGACCGCAACACGGAGATCTGGTCGCCGGCGGGGTATCGCTGCTCTTGCTGGTGCTCTATCTCTTTTTTGCAGTTGCCTGGTACTCAAAGGCGGCGCAAGCCGGAACCACCTACAACGGCGGCGGCCAGGAAATCGCCTGGGAGGCAATCCAATTGGCGATACTGGGGGCGGCGGGAATCTACACGCTCTTTGATCGGCAGGGAGACTGGACCCTGCGATTCGGGATCTTTGCCGTCCTCTTGGCCGGCCACGTTGCCCAGCTCGGCTGGGGGTTGCCAGAGCAGAACACGGCCAGTTGGGCGCGACTGGGACAGTTGATTGCCTATCCGCTGTTGACCGTGAGTGCCTACCGTCTGGTCATAGCAGAACTCCGGAGGGATGCTGTGAGTCAGCCCCCCGAGCCGGTGGCGAAGATTCTAGAACAGGCCAAGCAGCTTGGCTCGATTGCCGCCACCATGGATGAAGCATCGATTGCCAGGGCTACCGTCGCCGCTATCTCATCCATCACCAGGTCCAATGCGGTTGCGTTGCTCCTGCTGGCAGAGCCGGCCGGCGCGGATTTGCCAGTTGTCCAATCTGTCAGCTCCATATACCGAGACGGTCAGTCCGTCCCGTGGCCCGAAGGCAGGCTGCGCCGCGACGACGCGCCGGCCCTCCGGCGGGCGCTCCACCAAGAGCGGGACTACCTTCTTCTCCCTGGGGGGGCAGAGGATCCCTCCCGGCTATCCCTACTGATGCAACTCCTGCCAGAGACCCCTCTCAAAACCCGGCTCGAGTCTGCTCTGGTAATCCAGCCCATCTATTGGGAAAAGCAGTGTCTGGGGGTGCTGCTGGTGCAGCCGACCGCCGGTGCAGCAGAGTGGCCGGCCAATAAACGTCGGCTTTTCGACACGATGGCAGGGCAGGTGGCGGCCGCGCTTGCCCATGGTCGCGCCCACCTGCAATCGCAGGAGCAGGCAGTTCAACTTTCCGAGCAACTGGAGCGTGCCAAGCTAGGCACTGACGAGCAGGCGAGCCAGCTAATGGCCGACCTGGACGAGGCACGGCAGGTGGGGCGGACATTGGCCGGCCAATTGGATGCTACGCGGCAACAGGTAGCCAGCACGCGCGGGGATGTCAAGAGGTTGACTGCTCTGCTGGAGGACCAGGCTGAACGAGCAGAGAAAGCAAAGAGTCAGCAGGCCACCATTGACGCGCTCCAGAGACAACTGAGCCTTTTGGCGCCTGATGCAGAATAGGTCGCTGACGGAAACTCTAGTGATGGAAAGCGTGGCACAAAGAGGTGGGGATTCCCACCGGGCCTGGTCCGGAATTGCCGTGGTCATCTCTGTCTCTTTGACCATTCTCGGTGGTGTGTTGCTGGCCGGGCTGGACTCTGATCAGAGTACACCGCGCTCCTCGGCGCAAATCGCTCCGGCCACGGTCTCCCCGATGCCGACACTGATCATAGTGCTCCTTCCCTCACCGGAACTCGATCCGACTCGGACGCCGTCGCCCTCATCAATTCCCAAACCATCCGCTACTGCCCACCCCAGCCCGGTACCGAGCGTCGTCGAGGAACAGTGCCCGCCGCCGCCCGGCTGGATACTCTATACAGTCCGCTCTGGGGATACCTTGCACTCGCTAGCGACCCGCGATGGCGCCAGCGTAGATGCGATCATCGCAGCCAATTGCCTGACTGCTGAAGACCTGGCCCAGGGCGACCTGCTCTATCTTCCTTCCACACCATCGCCCCTACCCACTGTGTGCAGCGGTCCACCCCAGAACTGGGAGCGATATACGGTTCGGCCAGGCGACACGATGTTCTCCCTGGCCGCCGGACGAGGCGCCACCATCTATGAAGTGCTGCGTGCAAACTGCCTGTCCTCCTCCCGGATTCGCGCGGGTCAGACGCTCTACCTTCCCCCGACACCGGCCCACATTACCCTGACGGCGCCTCCCTCTGCCAGCCCAACTCCTTCCCTGCCCGGCCCAACAACGCGGCCTTTCGGCTCCGTCTGTGCCTTTGTCAGCCCGGCCGACGGAGCCAACATTGACGGGCACGTCTCCTTTGCCGGCACGGCGACAGCCGATCAGTTCCTTTTCTTCAAGCTGGAAGCCTATGGACCGGAGACGAGCGGCCAGTGGGCCTCCCTGCTAGGCGGTGTGGTGCGCACACCAGTTGTGGGTGGAGCGCTGGGAACGACCGACCTTACGGGTTGGTCACCCGGCAGCTACTCGATCCGCCTGACGGTCGTAGATACCACATACAACGAAGTGTCACACTGCTACCTCGGCTTGAATGTATCTCCTCCCTGATCCTGGAGGGAGAGACCCGAAATTGCTCCCCACTTTGCCCTGGGCTATAATCAGCCTGTCCGGCCGTGCCTGATGACCGGCCTGCAACTGTCCGCGATCGATGGCGGTCTGACAACACTCGGGAGGCCATGTGCCTGCATCTCCAGAATCCGGCCCAGATACTACTTTGTCCGCACACGACGCGCTTGCCCAGGTCCGTAGCGTCATTGACCAACTAGCCGGCATTCGGGCAGCGAAGACCAGCATCTCTGGCATCTTTACCCGTACCCAACTGTCTCTGGCCGATGTCCAACTCGCCCGGAATGGCCTGGGTCGGTTGGATCACTTTCTGCGGGAGCAGAGTGAGGAGCAGCAACGGCTGCAGGCCATTCAGCAGGTGAGCCAGACTGTGACGTCCAGCCTGAACCTGACCAGAGTGCTGAACATAGTGATGGATACCATCATTGAGCTCACTGGGGCCGAACGCGGCTTTCTGATGCTGTTAGAGCCAGACAGCGCCGAGTTGGTTTTCCGCGTGGCCCGCAACATGGACCGGAAGACAATCCGCAAGTCTTCTTTCAGCATCAGCCGGAGCATTGTAAACCGGGTGGCGCACGAAGGAGAGCCGATTGTCACCACCGACGCGCAGATCGACCCGCGCTTTAGCGCGCAGGACAGCATCATCAGCTACAATCTCCGCTCCATCCTCTGTGTACCGCTCAAGGTGCGCGCGGAACTGATTGGGGTCATCTATGCCGACAATCGCGTTGTGTCCGGCCTGTTCGACGACAAGGATCGCGACTTGCTGATGGCCTTTGCCAATCAGGCGGCGATCGCCATCCAGAACGCGCGTCTCTTCGAGCAGGTGACGGATCAACTGAAAGCCATCACCGCCATGAGAAACTTGATGGCCAACGTTTCTTCTTCCATTGCGAGCGGGGTCATCACCACTGATATCGAGGACCGGGTGACCTTGTTCAACCGAGCGGCCGAGACCATTTTGGGGGTTGCCACCGAGCAGGTGGAAGGACAGGCGTACGCCGAGTGCTTGTCCGAGTTGCTCTCTCCCTTGTCCGCGCTGATCGGACATGTCAAGACCCAGGAGATCGTTCAGTCCACAGAAGTGACCACCGATCTATCTACGCGTGGTCGCGTCAGTCTGAGCCTTCAGTTTTCCCCACTCAAAGATGCCCAGGACGACACCTTGGGTGTGGCAATGGTCATAGACGACCTGACGGAAAAGCGCCTCAGAGAAAAGACGATGGCCCATGTCCGCCGCTATCTGCCTCCAGTGCTCGTAGATAGCCTCCCGGACATCGAAAAGGTTCAATTGGGAGGGGCGCGGCAGACGATGTCAATTCTGTTCGCGGATGTACGGGGTTTCAGCACCTTTAGCGAGAGCCAGGAACCAGAGTTCGTCGTAGGCGTGATCAACCGCTATTTCACCGTGGCGGCCGAAGCAATCCTGCTCCACGAAGGGATCATTGACAAGTTCATGGGAGACGCAGTCATGGCATTGTTCAACACGCCATTCCTCCCGCAGGAAGATCATGCGCTCCGGGCGGCACGAGCTGCGCTGGCCATGATGTATGATATCCGCGCCCTACACGAGCAATTGCCACCCGACCAGCAACTGTGGGTCGGGGCCAGCCTTCACACCGGCGAGGCGATTCTGGGCAACGTCGGCAGCCCTGACAGGCTGGATTTTTCTGCCATTGGCGACACCGTGAATCTGGCCAAGCGGCTGCAAGAGGTCGCCCGGCCAGGACAGATCCTTATGAGCCAGGCCGCCTACCATCAAATCAGGCACCGCGTCAAGGTGATGCCGCTCCAATCCATCAAGGTCAAGGGCCGCCAGACTATCGAAGAGGTTTACGAGTTGGTTGGGCTGACCAAATGAA
>DAOUVM010000190.1 GCA_030667645.1 Ardenticatenales bacterium
CGGCTGCTGCCGACCGGTATTTCGCGAGCCAATCGAACCTTGCCATCATGGTGAGCACGACCAATGCTATCGGTGTAGCCGTGCTTATTGTGGGTCTTCAGATAATCACAATCCGGGCGCTCTTCCTTTGGCTTCAAGAGGCATTGTTTGGCACATCGCCACTTTGTCTGACGGCGATCATAATCGTGTCCATCCCATCCCGCCGCGGTCATCCAGTCGACAATCGTCCCCGATATCCCCACAGTCGACAAGCGAGGCCGTCGGCCGGCTAGGGAGGGGCGCTCCCTGCGGCAGCCGGCCGTGCCCCTTTGCCGGTTCAGATCAGGGAATCAGGAATAGCACGAATGGCAAGAGGGGGGGATTGGTACCATTCGTGTTTGGGTTAGCATCCAGCGGCTTGTCAAAGCTGTGCGCTTGAGGGTAAAAGTTGCGGCCGCACTTTACCTTCCTCTCCGGCCGGCGCGCGATTCGTTCCCTTCTCAATTCGCTGCGCAGTGCACAGTGTAGTGGATGTCGCCCTATGCGAAAGGCCGTTTGTGGAAAATGCCGCGCTCGCAGACGCAGAGCGCAGAGAAGCAGAACTCAGGGGGACGTGCTCGCGCATCGGAAACCCACGTTAACGTTACGGTTGGATGGATCGATCCAGTAGCGGTTGGCGGCGCGGACGCGCCTCCCATTGTTGCCCCACGAGCCCCCGCGCAGCACCCGGTACTGGCGGCCATAATTCTCATCCTCATCGGTGCTCCCCGGATAGACCTGGTACCAGCTATCCGTCCATTCGCAGACATTGCCCGCCATGTCGTGGGCGCCACAGGGGCTGATACCGCCCCGGTAGCGCCCCACCGGCGTAGTGTCTCCAACTCCCGCCTCCGCTGAATTACACCGCCCCTCCTGCCACTCGTTCCCCCACGGGTACCGGCGACCATCCGGCCCCCGCGCTCCCTTTTCCCACTCGGCCTCGCTCGGTAATCGAACCTGTTCTCCTGTCACCCCCGATGCCCACCCGCAATAGGCCACCGCGTCCTCCCAGTCAACCTCCACCACTGGGTGGTTTTCCTTGCCGGCCGGGATCTCATCCCCTTTCCAATGCTCAGGCACCGAGTGGCCGGTCGCAACCACAAAAGCGCGGTACTGGCCATTGGTGACCGGGTACTTGCCAATACGAAAGGCATCCACGTATACCCTACGCTGAGGCTTCTCGCCATCATATGCCAGCCCGTCATCCTCGGCGCTGCCCATCAGGAACTCCCCGGCCGGTACTTGCACCCATTCTAGCCACACGCCCGGCGCCAGCTCGCTGCGGGACGGGTCACGGGTTGGCCTGGATGTTGCCGGGCGCTCAGCCGGTGGCGCCGCCGGCTGCCGCAAGGTTTCCTGGGGCGCGATGGGCCGCCGCTCAGCGGTTGCCGCATCGCGCGCCACGCACTCCAGGCAGATGTTCCGCTCCGGGTCGCGATGGTGATGGCACAGGAAGCTTCGGCCGCACTCGCGGCAGCGAAAACTCTCCCGCCGCGCCACCCAACTGCCACAGATGGGACAGTAATCGGCCACCTGCTCGGCGTCAGATTGCCGAACTGTCGTGAAATGGGTGACCGAGCGGTCCAACCCTACGTCCCCTTTGGTAACAGCCGCTCCCGACACGGGCGGCGGCGGAACGGGCTGGCCGCACACGGGACAGAATTTCGCCTTGGGCGGCAATTCCGTGCTGCAATTGGCACAATTCGACATGGTCATCTCCTCACACTCTTCAACTCGGCAGGCGCATCGCACCTGGGCCGCAATTCGTTCCTCTCTCAATTCGCCGCGCAGTGCACAGTGTAGTGTTTGTAGTATTATGCGAAAACCCGCTGCCTGGAATTGGCCGCGCCCACAGACGCAGAGCGCAGAACAACAGATGCTTCGCACGGAACTCAGGGGGATGTGCTCGCGCATCGGAAACCCACATCGCTGACACGGACGGATGGGACGTTCCTCCAGCGGTCGGCGGCGCGGACGTACCTCAAACTGCTGCTCCACGAGCCCCCGCGCAGCACCCGATAGTCCCCGGACGATGGCCCGGCCGGGTTCGCAGCCGGCGAACTACCATAATATCCGCTGTCATACCAGTCAGCTACCCACTCCCACACATTACCCGCCATGTCCAATGCCCCGTACGGACTCGCTCCGCCAGGATAGCTCCCTACCTCGCTCGTGTCCCCTACGCACCCACTGTAGTTGGCCTGATCGCAACTGATACCCTCGCCCCAGGGACACGTCCGACCCTCTCCTGAGCTTGTCGAAGTGGCCTCTCCTGAGCCTGTCGAAGGTGCCTGTCCTGAGCTTGTCGAAGGTGCCTGTCCTGAGCTTGTCGAAGGTGCCTGTCCTGAGCCTGTCGAAGGTGCCTGTCCTGAGCTTGTCGAAGGTGCCTGTCCTGAGCCTGTCGAAGGTGCCTGTCCTGAGCCTGTCGAAGGGCCCGCCCACCCACAAGTACCCCTCCGCGTCGTACCAACTCACCCAGATGACCGGGTAATCCTCGTAGGTTGCGTTCCCATAATAGCTATCCCGCGTGTAGCTGCTGCTCGCCTCCGGCGTGCTGCAGCCTCCGGCCGCTACGCAGGCAGCGTACTGGACGTTGGTCACCTCCGTCCGGTCGATGTAATAGGCGTCCGGGTAGACCGTGTGCACCGGTTCCTCATCACTGTCCCTGCTACTACTCCCCATGGTGAACTCGCCGGCCGGCGCCGGTTCATCCGCAGGCAACAGATGTGCAAAAGCCCTCTCGCGCAGATGGGCGCGGATCATGCATTGGTTTAGGATGATTTGGCCGGCAAGCAGAAGTTTGATGCCCCTCTCGCTCAACACAGGTGCTTGAGACGAAAGCTACCAGATTGCTGGAACAGACGACAACTGAATCGTGCGATCTTTACTGATGACAGGCACACCCAGGTGTAGCGCGGTCGCTACAACTACCCGGTCCGGCAGGTCCGGTACCTCGTCGCGCGGCACTCGATCCAGCGCATCCACCACGGCCGCAGTCAGATCGGCGACAACCAGGCTGGTGCGCCCGCTTCTCAAGCGGGCATTGAAACGGTCCTTCATGTCCTTGGGGATCCGCCCTTTCTCCTGCAGGTATACAATCTCCACCAGGCAAATGGTGGGCACATAAATCACGCCCCGTCCCGCATCGCAGTCATCAAACGCCCGGCCGGCATCTGGGCCCAGCCGCGGATCGTCTTCCAGATACCAGATCAATCCATGAGTATCCGTGACGGCATCCATCAGACATCCTCACGGGGGAAATGGCCCCACATTTCGCGACGCACCTGAGCAATGTCCTCTTCGGTAACGTCCAGGCCACGCCACAGCCCGCGCAAGGATTCTCGCTCCTTTGCTTCTGCGGCCGGGAGGGCGTGCTCCAACTCGGGCAGCACCCGCGATAGCACCCGAAGCTGTTGTCGGGGCGGCAGTTTCCGCAGCAATTCCACCACCTGATTCACAGTGACGTCTATTGATGATAACATCCGCACACCTGGATCGCAACCTGGCGATCATCCAAGGAAATCGATGAATATGCACATTATACACGGACCACTTGCGCCAGACAATCTGGACCTCTGCCGGAATTTCGCAGCGGGTGAAAATCCCGTCGCGGGAGCTGTGGGCAGCGGCCAGAGACGGGTGGCAGATGTGGGGTAGACGCCTGCAACCTGGTGGGTTGCATGAATTGGGTCTGGAAAAAGTGGTGCTCTTCTCGCAGTGAATGACCGCAAGGCTCGCAGCGGATCGCCCGTCTGGACGCGAAATGGTAGTTGGGAAGACTCGGCGGGGGACTCGTCTATTCAGTTTGACTGAACTCGCTTGAGGAGAACAGAATATGGTTCTTCCCTTCTCAATCCTGATCCGTCAGGGTGTGGGCGACACTTGGACTTCGCGCAGGCGCAAGTGGATCAGGGGAGACGCTTCGCGTGTGAATGATAGAACGAGAGGGGCTGCTTGCGCTGCTGGTCGGCCGGGGGTTTCATCTGCCCCTCTACGGTAAAGCAAAGGCTCTTACGGCCCTATCTGGAGCATAATCACAAGGTAAACGATGTGGAAGAATCGAGCCGCTGAATACGCCTATGGTAGAAAGTCGAGCAACAGAGCGAAATTACAGAGGAATCACGCCCCGGCTTACACTACAGCAGGTCGTAGTTTAGCAACAGGTCTTCCACCTTTGCCAGGAATTTCAATAGTGGCCGTGGTTCCAGGCTTTCAGCAAAAACCTCGTGCTGGTTTGGGGCCTCATACGGATGGACGTGCCACTCGTCGGCCTCTCGATCGATGCCAAAGATGCGCTGTCCACCCTGGATCAACGCGAGGTAGAGAGAGCTCGATCGTTCACTCAAGAACACCTGCACAAAGAGCGCCGGCTGGATGTGCAAGCGTAAAGAAAGAATGCGGGCAGTGCGCTCGGTCTCTTCTGTCGATTGTACAAACCACAACCTTTCCAATGCTTCCTGGGTTTCCAGTTGAAGGTCAGCCGTGCTGCACATGTGCTGATTCCCGCAGCTTGCGAAGCGTGTGTTCCATTGTTTCTATCCCATCCACCGCTGTCTCCCAACTCATCGCGTCGGATTCCACTTCCCAGGTATAGCCCTTCTGTCGAGTGACCCGCCTATCCAGGAATTCCTGCCAGGTCATTCCGTACTTTTGGGAGAGGGTGCGGTCCACGCGGCGATAGGCTGCCAGGCGACGCAGGTATTCCGCCTCCAGCAAAAGGCGAACTTTGGTGTCCAGGTCTTGTTCGCCGAGCAGTGGATCTTCCAGGAACTGGCGGGTGCTTTCCAAGAACGTTATGTCGCCCATCTTTGCCTTCTCCAGTGCGGATGGTCTGTTCTCATACTGCCACATTCATGGTTAAATAGATAATAGCACACCCTACGCGAATGAAACAACGCGTTCGATGCGAGCGTTGTCGTTGGGCGCCGCTGGGTCGATCCGCATTGGTTTCGTGGTCTCAGCTACCTTAAGATCGGTTGGAACTGGGTCAAGGCCGCTCTGGTGAAAGGAGACGATCTGATCACGAAGCTACGTTTGTCTGGCGAACCCGACCCCGAGCCAGCGATCGCATCACTGCCACAGTATCGGAGACAAGATGGCCCATGTTTCTCAATCGAGTTCAAGGATTCTGCCCCATATGGCGTCTCGTAGTTTTTTCAGTCAATCAGGCGCCTACGAGTACGAAGGGACAACTCTTGCTATATGGTCCGGCTACCGGCGACGGACGTGGAGAGCTAATCGGGCAGTTTGGCTATCCCGGTTACTCGTCACTACTGATGTCTCTTAGCCCGATCTCGCTCGTTCCGGCCAAGTACTACATCCGGGAATACACTTCGGGCAGCCATTCGATCGATCGGCGCATCCTCAAGACCTTGGCCCACCAGGCTGAGATCGCCTTGAACAATGTACTGTTGGTTGAGGCGCTGCACCGCAGGGTGGACGAAATCGGCGCCAGTCGCGAGGATCTGGCCCAGGCTCAATACAAGCTGCTCCGCTCTCGGGAAGAGGAGCGTTCGCGTCTGGCCCGCGATCTACACGATGAACCCATCCAGACTCTGGTAGGGCTGAACCTGCAACTGGGCTTGCTGGAGGCGC
>DAOUVM010000136.1 GCA_030667645.1 Ardenticatenales bacterium
ACGTTGACAAGCCTGCAATTGGTGAGCACCAGGTCGGCCAGCATGTCCCCACGGGCCACTCTTATCAGTTGTTCCAGTTCCATCTGCGGCCTCCTTTGTCGGCGATAGGTATGTGCTGAACACTTGCCAAGGAATAACTTCCCGTCTTCAATAGTGATTCATGGGTAGAGCGGTCACATAATCGCCAGGTTGCTATTGAACGAGTACTGAGAGCGTAGAATTGCCTGCGAGGCGCGGTGCCCTCAGTAGTTTCGTTGCTGCCTCTCTCTCCCGTAGCCGCATTCCCCTTTGCAGCACCCCCTATGATCTATGACTGTGTTGTCCAAAGAATACCGCAGGCGGTAGCGCATGCCAAGCCTTGGCACGAGCACCCTGTGGGCGGTGGGGCGGCCCGGCCGCCCGCGGACTAGGGGTTCTGCGGCTCCCTCTCAACCTGCCAGTCGTCGAGCGATGGAGTTGTGTCGCTCGATGATGGGACCCATTTCCAGCGTGGAAACCCGCCCATGACTGACGACCAGGCGGCCGTTGACTAGAACCAGGTCGACATTTTGCGGGGCGCAGAAAACGATCGCTGCCACCGGATCATGCAGGCTGCCAGCGTAGGCCAGTCGGTTGAGGTTGATGGCAATACAGTCGGCCGCCTTGCCGGGCGAGAGTTGTCCGATGTCATCTCGCCCCAGCACGGCCGCTCCGCCCCGGGTTGCCATCTCCAGAGCTTCCCGCGCCGAGAGGCTGTCCGGGTTGGCCATCACCCGTTGGAGCAGCATCGCCTGCCGAACTTCTGCCAGCATGTGCGAGCCATCATTGCTGGCACTGCCGTCGACGGCCACGCTCACACGGACGCCGGCGTCAAGCATTTTCCGGATCGGGGCAATACCTGAGGCAAGCCGCATGTTGGAACTGGGACAGTGCGCCACGCCGGTTCCCGTCCGGGCAAAGAGCTCAATCTCGTCGTCATTCAGGTGGACGCAATGTGCATGCCAGACATCGCCGCCCAGCCATCCTAGATCCTCGGCCAGGGCGACCGGCCGCATGCCGAATTTACTGACACAGAAATCTTGCTCATCAAGCGTTTCCGCCAGGTGGCTGTGCAGGTGGACGCCGTGTTCCCGGGCCAGCTCGGCCGATTGCCGCATCAGTCGCGGGGTGACGGAAAAGGGAGAACATGGAGCCAGCGCGATTCGCAGCATCGCGTACGGGTCCGGGTCGTGGTAGGTTTCGATTAGCCTTGATGAATCGCGCAGAATCACATCCTCGTCCTCAACCGCCTTGTCCGGCGGCAGCCCCCCCTTGCTCTTGCCTAGCGACATGCTGCCGCGCAGGGCGTGGAAGCGAATTCCTATCTCCTGGACTGCCCGGATCTGATCGTCCAGTCTCGCGTCGTGTGGATAGAGGTAGAGGTGATCGGAAGAGGTAGTGCAGCCAGATCGCAGCAGTTCGGCGGTTCCCACCAGAGTGCTGACGTAGATAGCCTCGCTCGTGAGCCCGGTCCAGATAGGATAGAGGGTATTGAGCCAATCAAACAGAGCAGCGTCTTGTGCAGCCGGCACGGCTCTCGTCAGCGTCTGGTAGAGGTGGTGATGGGTATTGATCAGACCGGGCAGCAAGATATGACCGGTCAGATCAATGACTCTGTCGGCCTCTTGGGGCAATTCTTCCATCGGGCCGACAGCCTCTATCACATTGTCCCGAACAAGCATCCCACCATGTGGGATTTCGCGCCTCTTGTCGTCCATCGTGACCAGGATCGACGCGCTCTTTAGCAGCAATGTGCTCATATCTCCCGCCCTCAAACCAAGGATTTCCGGATCGTCACCAGTCTATCATGGCCGCACCGAGTGCGCAACGGTTGATGCTGGCTGCGGGCATTCCCGAGTTGCCGGCACATGCGGACAGTTCGTTGGGGGTGGGGATTGCCAAAACGAAATCGTTTCACTATAATCCCGTTCATGTCTGGGGAAGTGTCGGAATTGGCAGACGAGCGTGACTTAGGATCACGTGGGGCAACCCGTGCGGGTTCGAGTCCCGCCTTCCCCACTCTGGAACAGGTTTTGGGCACGAGATCGACCGACATCTGATGCCCGATCGCTGGTTGGTGATCTTGTAGGAAATGGAGAGAGAGTCTTGGGACTGCAGATTGAACAGAAAGAGAAGGAGAATCGCGAACTCGAGCTGACCGTTCAGGTGGACGAATCGCGGGTTGCTGAGGCAATGCGCGAGGCGGCAAAGAAACTGACAAAGACAGTGCGGATTCGTGGTTTCCGTCCCGGAAAGGCTCCGTATCATGTCGTGCAACGGTGGGTGGGCACGGACACCTTGCGCGCTGAGGCGGTAGAGTCGCTTGCGCCGGAGATTTTCCGGGAAGCGATTGAACAGGTGGATGTGGTGCCCTATGCACCGGGGTCGATCGACGATATGGAGATGGAGCCCCTAGTATTCCGGATAACGGTGCCGTTGGAACCGACGGTTGACCTGGGAGATTATCGCCAGGTGAGAATCGACCCGCCGGAAATCAGCGTGACCGACGAGCAGGTGAACCAGGCAATGAAGGCCATCCAAGAGAGGCATGCGCTGCTCGAACCGGCCGATCGACCGGTGCAGGATGGCGACGTAATCATTGCCGACCTCAAGGCGGAGAAGAATGGCGAGGTGTTGCTGGAGCGCGAAGGATCGGAGTTTCTGGTGGATGCAGAGACCCTGTATCAAGGAACACCATTTGTGGAAAACGTGGTTGGGATGTCGGCCGGCGACGAAAGAACCTTTGACATCGCGAGCGCGAAAGACGACGATGAGGATGACCAGGATGACATTGTAACCCACACGGTGGCGGTCCAGGAAGTCAAATCACGCTACCTGCCGCCGCTGAATGATGACCTGGCAAAGGAAGAGGGGGACTATGAGACGCTGTTGGAGTTACGGATAGACGTTCGCAAGCAGCTTACCGAGGCAGCCCAGCAGCAGGCAGATGCCCAATACGCGGATCAGGTCTTTGAGAAGATTCAAGAGGGGGCAACGGTAGCCTATCCTCCGGCCGCTGTTGAGCGCGAGCTTGATGGAATCGTAGAGGACCTGAAACAGAGCGTTCAGCGGCAAGGTTGGGATATGGAAGAGTATTTGCGAGTCCAGAGCAAGACGATCGAGGCGATTCGAGAAGAATCGAAACCCGGTGCCGAGGAACGGGTCAAGGGTAGCCAGGTGTCGTTTGCGCTTGTTCGCGCTGAACAGTTGGCAGTGGAGGACGCAGAATTGGAGCAACGCGTCGACGAGCGTCTGGGTCAATTGGGTGAGCAGGAGGACGGGGTCATCGACCAGCTTCGAGAGCGATACATGTCTGGGCGAGGCCGCATGGTGATGATCAACGACGTCCTGTCGGGAAAGCTCAGCGAGCGACTGAGAGCCATCGGCCGGGGTGAGGCGCCGGAAATCAACGAATCAGAAGAAGAGGAATAGGAGAAGATCACAATGCTGACACCCCAGTCGCTAATCCCCTTTGTAATTGAAACCTCGGGTCGGGGCGAGAGGTCCTATGACATCTACTCACACTTGCTGAAGGAGCGAATCATCTTCCTGGGCACCCCCATCAGCGACCAAGTGGCCAATGTCATTGTCGCCCAATTGCTCTACCTGGACCATGAGGACCCGAGCAAGCCAATCTCGCTTTACCTCAACTCTCCGGGCGGCGGCATCTATTCCGGGATGGCCATATACGACACAATCCTCCAGGTCCAGGCGCCCGTCTCTACTATTGCGATCGGCTTTGCCGCCAGTTTTGGCACGGTGCTGTTGGCGGCCGGGACTCCTGGCTACCGGTATGCACTTCCGAATGCGACCATTCACCTTCACCAGCCGCTCGGCGGCGCGCAGGGACAGGCGAGCGATATCGAGATTCAGGCCAAGGAGATTCTCCGGCTGCGTGCCCAACTGAATGACATTCTGAGCTTCCACACCGGCCAATCGGTAGAGAAAATCGCCGAAGACACCGATCGCGACCATTATATGACACCCGAGCAGGCCAAAGAGTATGGCTTGATTGATGAGGTGCTCGTGACACAGGCCGAGGGTGATGATAAAGAGGAAGAGGAGTAGCTGGGCTCGTCATTGTTCCTACCCCATGGGGCGACGATCGCAGCTTTTGGCTGGGCGGCTGGAGGTACCCGGCGTTTCCTGGCTCTCTGGCCGGTGGTGAGCTGGCCAATCGCTGTGAAAGTTCACAGGGCTCCCGTGCCGTGGGGGCGGAAAGTCGGCACGGGAACGCAATCTTGAATTCAGGGCCGAGATGCACTATAATGTCCATGACTGGGGACCTGGCGCAGCGATCGGGGGGGGTGAGATGCCTGCAGTAGGCGCCACTGGACAAAGTCCGTGTTCGGTGATTCGGGCTTTAGCTGGTTCGGAATAGGAGGAGACATGCGCAGAAAGACGTACTATTGGATCAGTATCGCGTTGGTTCTGTTGTTGCTCTCCAGCCTGGCTTGCGGTTTGAGTGACGGCGACGAAGCTACTGCTACACCGGCGCCTCCCCCTCCCCCTGCTACGCAGCCACCAGCGGAGCCTACGGACGCACCCGATGTTGAGGCTCCCGAGTCGACCACTCCCAGGTCCGGCGCGGTTTCGTCGCTCGAGAGCGTCCAGAGTGCTGTTATTCAGATCGAAGCCCAGGGCAGTTTCGTCGATCCCCAGGTCGGCCTGCAACTGAACGTAGCCGGAAGTGGGTCGGGCTTCATCATCGACGAGTCTGGCATAGCGGTGACTAACAATCACGTGGTCACCGGTGCGGCGTTGCTCAGAGTGTGGGTTGGCGGAGAGAGTCAACCGCGCAACGCACGGGTGTTGGGTGTTTCCGAGTGTTCCGATCTGGCAGTGATTGACATCGATGGCGAAGGGTATCCATACCTAGAGTGGTACGATGGCCCGATTGCCACCGGACTGGACGTGTACGCAGCCGGCTTTCCGCTGGGTGACCCAGAGTTCACTCTCACCCGGGGCATCGTTTCCAAGGAGCGGGCATCAGGGGAGACCAACTGGGCTTCGGTGGATGCTGTTATTGAGCACGATGCGACCATCAACCCAGGCAACTCGGGTGGGCCGCTGGTAACGGCCGATGGCAAGCTTGTGGGCGTCAATTATGCCGGCGCCTTTAGCGTCAACCAGTATTTCGCCATCGCCCGCGACGAGGCAATCAAGGTCATCGACCCATTGCGGGCGGGCCAGGATGTGACCTCGATTGGCGTGAATGGTGAAGCGGTGGCCGACGGTTCGATTTCAGGCATTTGGGTTGCTTCGGTCAAATCGGGTTCGCCGGCAGATCGAGCTGGAGTACGAGGCGGCGACATTATCACGATGATCGAGGGCCTGATTCTGGCTACCGATGGGACGATGTCTGACTATTGTGACATCCTGCGCACCCACGGCTCTGATAGTACGCTGAGAGTTGAGGTGCTGCGCTACGCCACCGAGGAGGTGCTGGAAGGGCAGCTCAACGGCCGTGAGCTGGAGCAGGTGTTCTCGTTTGCGCAGGAGATCGAAGACCAGGTCGGTGCAGATCTAGGGGAAGATTTCACCGGAGGCACCGGTTATGATGAGTACATGGAAGTGTGGGATGACACTGACACTCTGGTGATGGAGATTCCCGTTGAATGGTCACGCGACTTTGACGGGAGGCCCTATCTAGCGGACGATGGCTCGTTGTACGCCGCGGATGTGCAGGCCTCCACCGACCTCGATGCTTTCTGGTCCACCTACTCGACGCCCGGTGTCAGATTCCTGGCTTCCAATCTGTTGGCCCAGGACTATGACGAGGGGAGTCTGCTTGACGAGTTCGGGGGCGGCTATGGCGACTGTGTGTACGATGGCCGCTTTGAATACGACGATGGGCTGTACACGGGGCTCTATGATCTCTATGCTGATTGTTCTGATGTGGGCAGCATCATAGCTGAACTCGCTGCAGTGCCGGATCACCGGGGGTATATCATCTTTATCCAGATTCAGGCTGTCACTGAAGCGGACCTGGATGCTCTTGACCGCATCCTCGCCACGTTCATGGTGGCGGGCGATATGCCCTAGAAGCAACTAGCGGCAGAGGCCCGGCTCACTCCCGGCCGGGCCTTTCTTGCCGGATAGCACCCTATATCACCAGGGACAGGGCGGTCGTTCGTTCTGGGGGACGGCGAGCACCTATTGGCCAGATCATTGGCCATACCGGCATCGGGTCGGGCGCGCCCGTTAGGGTGGCATCACATCCTGACCAGTTTGGCGATAGCAAGAGGGAACTCGGCCGCCGACCTGGGTCGTCTGATGTGGACTGCCTATTCTCTTGGGAGGGGAAGCGCAGTGCCCCGGCCGCCGCAGAGCTTCTGCTTGATCACTTGCCGTCCAGCACCACTCTCACTCCATTGCTGCGGCAGTGAGGACACATTCTCTCTTGATCAGCAGCCAGGTCGAACGTGATCTTCCACTCGTGATTGCAGCGCATGCAGCGCATGGTGGCGGGCCGGGGCTCTTTGAGCCGCCACACCTTGCTGCCAACCGGTACTCTTTTCTTGGTCGCTTCTCTAGCATGCTCCACTTCTTTCGCTGTCACGGCCACTCGCAGTTCCTCCAGCGAGCGCATGATCTGGGCCCACCTTTGTCCCTCGGCGGCGCTGCACCATTCGAGCTGCAGCCGCTCCGGCCGGACGCCCGCCTTTTCCATTCCTTCCCACAGTGCATCGACCCGGCGCACCGTGTTGCGGTTGGCGTCAATGTAGTGGCAGTCAGCATAGTGACAGCCAGAGACGAGCACGATGGGTGCGCCTTTCTGGAACGCGTACCAGATAAAGTCAGGCTTGACCCGGCCGGAACACATGGTTCGGATCAGGCGGGCGTTGGGCGGATACTGCAAGCGGGAGGTGCCGGCCGTGTCCGCTCCGGCATAGGAGCACCAGTTGCAGG
>DAOUVM010000161.1 GCA_030667645.1 Ardenticatenales bacterium
AAAGTCAAGCGAATGCAGGACCACCTGGGAGATCTCAACGACGCTGATGTGGCGATCCAACTGCTGGGTGATTTCTTGGAGAAGGGAAAGGAGCAGACTGGCCTGATCGCCTACCTGCAAAGTCGGGAACAGGAAAAGACCCGCCTACTGGATGCTTTCCCGCCTGCATGGGAGCGGTTCAATCGGCCCCCAGTGCGTCGCAACCTGGCGCTGGCGCTTGCGGCGCTATGATATGGCTGATCCGGGGTCCGCGCCACCACGCGCAACCTGCCTGCCCTGGTGAGCAGTTCCGCGCTCACTCTATCTTCTTTCCCAACCGAGCGGGCCGCATCTCCACCAGCAATTCCGAGATCCGGCCACGCAGGTCGAAAAAGACCTCGTCGACCGGCCGGGCGGCGTCAATCGTGGTGCAATTGTACTCGGCGGCAATCGCATCCATCTGGGCAATCAGACGAGTCTGGTACTCCATCCACGCCTCGTAGGGATCATCCAGCCGCAAAAAGTCCATCCCGGATTCCCAATAGTCGAATCCGCCGGCGTTGAGCACGCGAGGCAAGAGGTCCTGGGTCTCTGCTCGCAGATAAAAGACTACGTCAGGCACCAGCGCAAAACTGAACGTCGTCTTGATCCACTCCTCGTCTACTCCGCGCACCACCGCACGTGCAATCATCGAGTAGATGTAACGATCGGTGATGCAGACCATTCCTGCCCGCAAGGCCGGTATGATCTGTTTCTCAATTCGGTCGGCAAAGTCGGTGGCGTAGAACAGGTTGAGGGTCAGATCACCCATCGTGTGTCCCTGTTTGGCCTGCCGAATTCCTCTGCTGGCCAGAGTGGATCGTGCCAGCCCGGTCCGGACCGCCGCATAGCCGTTTGCCTCTAGCCACTCCAACAGCAGCGCTATCTGGGTAGAGCGGCCCACTCCATCGGTCCCTTCCAGCACAATCAGCTTGCCCGGCAGGGTGCGTCGCTTCAGTCCGGGTACCCCATATCCATAATGCTCTATCTTGGTCATTGCTCGTACCCCATTCCCGGCAGGTACCGGCCGTGGAGCTGGCCCTCAACCAGGGCCTTGCTCCAGGCGACCCGCTCTACTTCGAGCACCCCTTCCAGGTGTGGTTCCACGATAAGGCGTACCATTTGCTGCTGCTCAACCAGCGGCGCGGTGGCATCAATCACCGTCAACCCAAACTCGTCCACCATACTATCATATCGCTCCAGAATCCGTCCCTGGAATATCTTGAAGCTCTTGTACGGATCCGGGTCCAAGCCCATATCCATGCCCGCTTCATAGAACTTGAGCGTGGGCCGGCCGACCAGAATCCGTTGCAGTGATTCTTTGAGCGGCACCCGAAAGTAAAAGGCCACCGTCGGCCGGACGGCAAAGCCATACACTTTACGGATGTAATCCGGATCCATCCCTCGGGCGCCATCACGGGCAAAGGCAGTAAATATGTAGCGATCCGCCAGCACGATCGCGCCAGCCTTCAGGGCCGGGAGTATCTGTCGCTCGGTCCGGTCGGCAAAGTCGGCCGCATGGATCAAATGGAAGGAAAGCGGCGTCAGCGCCTGCGCGCCTTTTCCCTTTTTGGTGGTTTTGCGGACAATAGGGGACGAGTTCCACTCGGTAAAGACCACCACATAACCTTCGTTGGTCAGCCACTTGCGGAGCAGATCCAACTGCGTGCTCTTGCCAGATCCGTCGATCCCCTCAACAATGAACAACTTTCCCGGCAAAAGTGTGCCATCAGGTAGAGATGCCATGCCGTCCTCCTTTCCGTGTGGATGAACCCATCACCCGTTGCTGATCAAAGCGATCTTTCCAAAGACCTTTCCTGCCTCTAGTAGTTCATGCGCCCTGCGCCCCTCGGACAGGGGAAGCTCCGCGCCGACCACCACCCTGAGCCGGCCATCAAAGAACTGCTTCATCACTCTGGCGTAATCATCCCTGCGGCCCATGGTGCTTCCCAGAATACTGATCTGCTTGGCAAAGACGTATCGGATGTCCAGGTCAAACTGGTGGCCGCTGGTGTTGCCTACCACCAGCATCCGGCCGCCCGTGCGCAGGGCTCGGATGCTGCCCATCCAACTGGCGGCCCCAACATTGTCCACCACCACGTCCACCCCCCGCCTGTTCGTCAGTTGAAAAACGGCCTCGGACCAGGCTGTCTTGCTGCGATCGATGAGCACATCCGCGCCCAGCTCCTCGGCGCGAGCCAGTCTATCCGCACTAGATCCGACTACCAGGACCCGCGCGCCGGCCAGTTTGGCGATCTGGATAGCGATCGAATTGACGCCCCCCCCGCGCCGACAACGAGAACATCTTCACCCGCCTCGACCCTCCCTTTGGTGATGAGCATATGCCACGCAGTGATCCCCGCCAGGGAAACAGCGGCCGCCTCCACATGCGAGACGTGGTCCGGCATTCTGATCACGTTGACGGCCGGGACCACTATTTGTTCAGCATAGGTCCCTGACTGGAACTCGCCCAGGATGGATAGGTGGAGGCACAGATTGTCGTCGCCACGCATACAGTACTCGCAGCGACCACACGAGATTGTGGGATTGATTGCGATGCGATCGCCGGAGGATACATTGTTTACCCCTCCACCTGCTTTCAGCACCACTCCCGAGGCGTCCGCGCCCGGGATGTGAGGCATGGACAGCTTGAGGGCGGGCCACCCTTTGCGCACAAAGATGTCCAGCCGGTTGAGGGCGGCCGCCTTGACCGCCACCAGCACCTCACCGGGGCCAACGACCGGACAGGGCGCCTCTTCATACCGTAGCACCTCCGGTCCACCGTGCTGGCGAAACACGATCGCCTTTATGCGAGGGCCTCCATCCGATTTCACCACCGAGCCTGGTGGACCCGCCTCCTTGCCAAGAATCTATCTCAGCCCGGTTTCGGAACGGGCAATGACCATGCGCTGTATCTCGCTCGTCCCTTCATATATCTCGGTAATCTTGGCGTCCCGGAAATACCGTTCAACCGGCAACTCTTTACTATAACCCATTCCGCCGTGAATCTGAACCGCCTGCGTGGCGACCCACATGGCTGTCTCGCTAGCAAAAAGCTTTGCCATCGCCGCTTCCAGCGTGTACCGCCCGCCCGTCGCCTTGGCCCGCTCCTTGGCCAGCGCCGCGCTATAGACAAGGAGTCGCGAAGCCTCAATGCGGGTTCTCATGTCTGCCAGTTTTTGCTGAATCATCTGAAACTGGCCAATGACTCCGCCAAACGCCTCTCGCTCACGGGCGTACTGCAGGCTCGCCTGGTAGGCGGCCCCGGCAATCCCCAGCGCCTGGGATGCAATGCCAATCCGGCCGGCATCCAGCACCACCATGGCTATCTTGAACCCCTGCCCCTCCGCCCCCAACCGATTCTCTACCGGACACCGCAGGTTCTCCATCGTGATCTCGCACGTGGCGCTGGCACGGATGCCGAGCTTGGGCTCGGTCTTGCCGACCGCAAAGCCCGGCATGCCGGTCTCGATGATGAATGCGGTGATTCCCCGATTCCGCTTGTCCGGATCGGTCATGACAAAGACAACCATCACGTCCGCTACCGGGCCGCTGGTGATCCAGGATTTCCGGCCGTTGAGCGTATAGTGCGTGCCATCCTCGCTCACAACTGCCCGGCTTTGCATTCTGCCCGCATCAGAGCCCGACGTTGGCTCGGTGAGTGCATATGCGCCGATCGTCTCGCCAGAGGCTACCGGCTCCACGTACTTTTTCTTCTGCTCCTCGGTGCCAAATTGGAGGATGCCGTGGCAAAACAGCGAGTTGTTGACTGACATGATGACACCGTGGGCGGCGTCAGCCTTGGAGATCTCTTCCACGGCCAACACGTAAGAAACGGCATCCATCTCTGCCCCGCCATACTCCTCTGGGACCTCAATGCCCATTAGTCCCAACGCTCCCATCTGTTTGACGCTTTCGAAAGGGAACTCACCGGTCAAGTCATGGCCTTCGGCCACCGGCGCTATGACCTCCTGCGCGAACTTGCGCGCCTGGTCGCGTATCATGATGTGCTCTTCGGTTAGTTGCAGATCCATTCTAGTCTCCGTTTGAGGCCAGGAATCGTCCCGCCCCACGTGCTATTATCGAAAACAACCTGGCACACTTTGCCCTTCTACACTGTACTGCACGCCCTGAGCGGGCGTGGAGCATAGGACAGCGCAACTTTTTCACCATTCAAACCGGGAAGCTGGTTCTTGTCAACCGCTAACCTGGGTACTCGTAGAACCCGCGACCTGTCTTGCGGCCCAGGTGCCCGGCCGCCACCATCTTGCGCAGCAGAGGGCAAGGTCGATATTTGTCGTCGCCCAGTCCCGCTTGCAGCACCTCCATGACCAAGAGTATTACGTCCAGACCAATCAGGTCAGCCAACGTCAGCGGGCCCATAGGATGATTCATGCCCAGCTTCATCACCGTGTCAATCGCCTCCGCCTCCCCCACCCCTTCCATCAGGGCGTAGATCGCTTCATTGATCATGGGACAGAGAATCCGGTTGCTGATAAAGCCAGGATAATCCTGAGCCTCTACCGGCGTTTTGCCTAGCGCTTCACTCAGCCCCACCACCGTCGCCATTGTCTCATCAGAAGTAACCAACCCTCGAATGATCTCAACCAGCTTCATCAGCGGAACCGGGTTCATAAAGTGCATCCCCACCACCTTGTCCGGCCGGCTGGTGCAGGCAGCAATCTCTGTAATCGAAATGGAGGATGTGTTGGTGGCCAGGATGACGTCTGGTCGGGTTATCCTGTCGAGCTCAGCAAAGACATCACGCTTGACAGCCAGTTTCTCCAATATGGCTTCAATGACAATGTCGGCATCGGCAGCGGCCGCAAGCTCAGTCGATGCCTCAATTGCCTCCGCGGCCGCCTTTTGCCCATCACTAATGCGCCCCTTGCCATGCAGCTTGGCGATCGATCTGGAAATCGCCGTCTGACCGCGCTCCAATGCCTCCGGCAGGACATCAATCATCGTTACCTGGTAGCCACTGGTAGCGGATAACTGGGCAATCCCATTGCCCATCGTCCCGGCGCCGATGACTGCGATCTTTCTGATGCTCATTGAATTCACTCCTTCGTCATTCTGTTATCACCGGCCAACTGCTCGCAAAAAAACGGCCTGGCACTCTTGTGATCGTTCTAGACTCTGTTTCACGCCCATCTTGGGAACAGTCCGGTGCACTGCACTGGATTCACGACTCAAGACGGGAACTTTTCCAAGTACTAACTCGGTGGAGGAGGAAACTCTTGATCCCAAGCCTCTCGAAGCCGCTTCCAGCTCTCCTCAAGGAGCTCGGGAACGACCCGGGTCCGGCCCACGACCGACATATAGTTAGAGTCACCGGTCCATCGGGGAACAACGTGCATATGGACGTGCTCGGGTAGGCCGGCCCCTGCGACACTCCCAAGGTTCACGCCGATGTTGAAACCGGATGGCGCATAGGCCACCCGCAGCACAGTCAACGCCTGTTGGCACAGTGTCATCATCTCGGTCAAACAGTCCGGCGCGAGTCCCTCGATGGAGGCAACGTGCTCGCACGGCACCACGAGGATATGGCCACTGTTGTAGGGGAACACATTGAGACCCACGTAGCAGGTGTTCCCCCGGCGCAAGACGTATTCCGCCTTGTCGTCTGCGGTCAGCTTGGCACAAAAGACACACTCTTTCGCGTCGCCGCTCAACGTCTTGATATAACTCATTCGCCAGGGGGTCCAGAGATATTCCACATTCCACCTTTGGAGACAATAGTGAAATTGTACCCTATTACATGACGGCAAGCAACGCTCTCCTGTGCGGTAACATCATCAATTGATGGGAACACGCTCTCATCCGAGTTCCAGACACGAGTTCGGGCGCGCCAGCCAAATTGCCCAGGGCAAGAGCCTGCTGGGGGGGTTTCGCAGCAGGAGGCGCAACCCAGAAAGATAAACAGCTCAACCCAAAGTAGACAATGAAAAACGGCGTGTCCGGTCAAGAGGGACACGCCGTTTTGATGTTAAATGAGATTCCATCCTGGCATTAGTGTTGCAGGGTCTTGATAGCACGAATCGGTCCCACAACCAAGACAGGAGGAATCTCGTGAACTATTATAAGTTGGAACCCGATCGGGTGCAAACCTCACTTGAAGGGTGTGCCCAACA
>DAOUVM010000097.1 GCA_030667645.1 Ardenticatenales bacterium
GCGACGGCCGAGCGGATGGCTCGCACCGACAATGGCATCTATACCCACCCGATGCCGGTAGACCGGGGCAGCGAAGTGACGGACGAGGTCGCCAGCGGCCCGCGCAGTGCAGTGTACGATATCGCCGAGAACCGCCTGCACGTCCAAAAGGCGGTCATGGCGTTGACGATGGGGAACCTCTAGCGGTGGATGGATGGGGAGTTGTTGATCGGGAATCGGAGCATCCATAGACCGATCGACCCGTTTGTCCAGAAATCAGATCACCAACTCAGGGAGTCATATGAACGAGGAACGGAAAACAGCCGTCATCGCGATCGGCGGCAATTCGCTGATTCTTGACAAGCAGCACGAAGACGTGGCCTCTCAGTGGCACGCGGTCCAGGAAACTTGCCGCCATATTGCCGACATGGCTGAGCGGGATTGGAACCTGATCATCACGCACGGTAACGGCCCTCAGGTGGGCTTTATCCTTCGCCGCAACGAGTTGGCGGAGCACGAGGTGCACACCACACCGTTGGACATGATCGGAGCCGATACGCAGGGCTCAATTGGCTATATGATTGCCCAGACGCTGGGAAATGAATTCAGACGGCGCGGGATCAGCCGGCCGATAGTCGGCGTGGTGACCCAGGTGCTGGTAGACCGAGACGACCCGGCATTCCAAGATCCCACCAAGGGGATCGGTGGTTTCACGACCGAGGAAGAGGCGCGCACCTTCGAAAATGATGGATGGCGCGTTCTTGAAGACGCCGGCCGAGGATGGCGCCGGGTCATCGCCTCTCCCACTCCGCTCAAGATCGTAGAGTTGGACGCCATCCGCGCGATGACGGAGCAAGGCTTTGTGGTTATCGCTGTGGGTGGTGGCGGCATTCCCGTAATCGAGGACAAGGACGGCAACTTGGTCGGCACGCGGGCGGTGATCGACAAGGACCGAGCGACCAGCTTGTTGGCCCAGGAACTCAAGGTTGACCTGTTTCTCGTCTCCACGGCTATTGCCCAGGTGGCCATCAACTTTAACGAACCAAATCAGAAATGGCTGGGCAAGATGACGGCCGCCGAAGCCCGCGCCTATCACGCTAAAGGCCATTTCAAGCCCGGCAGCATGGGCCCCAAGATCGAAGCAGTGCTCTCCTACCTGGATGCCTACCCCAACGGCAGGGCGCTCATCACCGATCCGCCCAACATCGCCCGCGCACTGGACGGCAAGAGCGGCACCTGGCTAGACGCGTGACAGTAGATTTGCAGAGCACCGGAATGGTGATAGACTGTGGGTGATCGGTAATCGGCAACGGATGCAGAGCAGCACGCCCCCACTGCCGATTGACCCGCCGTCTGAACGACGTGTGGAAACATGGGGTCACTGTTGGAGGTGATGTAGAAAAAAAGGACAACCGTTACTTTGTAGCCTATTGACCATTAGCGTTTTTCCCTAGGAAGGAGGAGCAGGAATGTTGTCAAACAGAGTGCGGTGGCTATTGGCCGCCCTGATAATAATGACCCTGGTAATGGGTGCGTGCACGACTGAAGAGCCAACGGCTGAGCCGGTGGTGGAGGAACCAATAGAAGAGCCGGCGGCCGAAGAACCCAGTGCGGGATTTGAAGTCCCAGCGGTCGCAGAGGGCAAGTTCAACGTTGCGATGGTGCTCATTGGCCCCCACGATGATGGCGGCTGGAGCCAGGCCCACTATGAGGGGCTGACGTACATTGAGGAGAATGTACCCGACACCCACATCGCCTACATCGAGAACGTCGCCGAGGGTGCCGAGTCCGAGCAGGTTTTCCGCAGCCTCTCCCGGAAGGGCTTTGATCTCATCTTTGGCACCTCCTTTGGTTACATGGATGCCATGGAGATCCTGGCTGACGAGTTCCCCGACACTATCTATATCCACATCAGTGGCTATAAATCGAACATGGAGAACTTTGGCAACCTGTTCGGCGCAATGGAGCATATGAAGTACCTGGGTGGTATGTTGGCTGGGTCTCGGGCCAAGATGGATGGCAACCCCAAGCTGGGGTACATGGCTACCTTCCCTATCCCGGAGGAGATCCGATTGGGAAACGCCATCGCGCTGGGTATGAGAGCGACATGTCCCGAGTGCACCATGGATGTGCGGTGGCTCAACACCTGGCATGACCCCATCATTGAGAAAGACGCAGCCGCTTCCCTCTTTGACGCGGGCGCGCAGGTGGTCTTTACTGGCGCAGACACCCCGGCCGTGGCCGATGTGGCTCAGGAAAAAGGCAAGTGGGGCGTCACCTATGACTGGTATGGTTCGTGCAAGGTGGATGCCTGTCTCACCGCTCCCTATTGGAACTGGGGGCCAGTCTATTCCGATATCGCCGAGCAAATCATTGCCGGGACCTACGAGGTCGGCTGGCACTACTTTGAGGCTGATACCGGTAGCTTGGCCTTGTTTGGCTTTATGGAGGGTGAAGAACTGCCGGCTGGCGTTGCCGAACTGCCTGAAGAGGACGTCCAGTTGGTGCGCGATACGCTAGCCCAAATGCTGGCAGGCGAGTTTGACCGCTTTGATCTTTTCAGCGGCCCGATCTATGACAATCAGGGTAACTTGGTCATCGGAGAGGGCGAGAGCTTTAGTTACAACGACATCGACCAGTTCCCGCCCGGCGCGCCCGGCCTGGAGTGCGAGTACTGCATGTACTGGTGGGCGGAAGGCGTCACGGCTGAGCTGCCCGAATTGTCCGAGTAGTGCTGGATAGGAAGCTAGATACTGGGGCCGGGGGAGCACACCCGGCCCCAGTTCGTATCCCTGCATTGTGGCTGCGGAGGTTTTCTAGTGCCGGAAGCGGTTAGCGCTGTTGAGATGCGGGGCATTGTCAAGCGTTTTCCCGGCGTGCTAGCCAATGATCGGGTGGATTTTGACTTGCGTCAGGGCGAGATTCACGCCCTGCTGGGTGAGAATGGCGCAGGCAAGAGCACCTTGATGAACGTCTTGGCCGGCCTCTACCGCCCAGAGGATGGGGCGATCTGGGTGCATGGAGCACCGGTCAACTTTCGTTCCCCGCGTGATGCGATTGTACATGGCATCGGCATGGTGCATCAGCACTTTATGCTGGTCCCCTCGCTGACGGTGACGGAAAACATCCTGCTGGGCCTGCACGAGCCTCGCTTTCTGATGCAACTGCCAGCGTACCACAAACGGATTGCAGCTCTCGAAGAGCGATTCGGGCTCGGGGTGGCTCCCGAGGCCAAGATCTGGCAGCTCTCGGTAGGCGAGCAGCAGCGGGTGGAGGTTCTCAAGATGCTCTACCGGGGGGCCGAGGTGTTGGTGATGGACGAGCCGACGGCAGTGTTGGCTCCGCAGGAGGTGGACGAGCTTTTTGCGACGCTCCGTTCAATGACGGCCGAGGGCAAGTCCATCGTCCTGATCAGCCACAAGCTGAACGAGGTGATGGCAATCTCCGACCGGATCACCGTCTTACGCAAAGGGCGAACGGCCGGCCCGCCGCTAGACACCGGATCCACTAGCAGGGAGGCGCTCGCCGAACTGATGGTCGGCCGCAAAGTACTATTTGAAATATCGAAGGATATTCAAGCCCCCGGCGACCTGGTGATGTCCATTGAGAACGTGAGCGCCGAGAACGACCAAGGGCTTCCGGCACTCGGAGGAGTCTCGCTGCAGATTCGATCCGGCGAGATCTTGGGTCTGGCCGGAGTGGCGGGCAATGGACAGTCCGAGCTGGCCGAGGTGATTACCGGCCTGCGCCCCTGCACGGCCGGCCAGGTCACGATCAACGGTAAACAGGTCAGCAACCTGCCGGCAAGAGTCGCCATTGATGCCAACGTGGCTCACATTCCTATGGACCGAACTGGTGTGGGCTCTTCTCCCAATCTGAGTATCACCGACAATCTGATCATGAAAGCATACCGGCAGCGGCCCATCAGCAAGGGATGGTCAATTGATGGCCGATTCGCTCGCCGGCACGCCACGAAACTCAAGGATGAATACGAAATCATTGCTCCTTCCATTGACACTCAATCCCGCCTCCTCTCGGGCGGCAATCTCCAGCGGGTCATCCTAGCGCGCGAGATGTCTGGCAAGCCTCAAGCGATAGTTGCTGTCCAGCCTACACGTGGGCTGGATGTGGGCGCTATTGAGGGGGTACAGCGCTTGCTGCTAGAGCAGCGCAGGGCAGGTGCCGCAGTTCTCCTGATCTCGGAAGAGCTGGAAGAGTTGCTGTCCCTCGCCGATCGAATAGCGGTGATCTATGAGGGAGAGATCCTGGGGATTGTGGAGGATCAGGACCAGGAAGCAGTTGGCCTCATGATGGCCGGACATCGGGAGATCCCGGCCAAAGAAGGGGAAAGGAAGAGCGGCTGATGGCTACCACCGAACGGATCGACGCGCGCCGGCGCCCCGCTCTCCCCTTCAAGATCCAAGTCGAGCCCCGAATGGAGGTTCCTCGCTGGCTACCGATCACGGTATCGGTGGCGGCTGTTCTCATCGCCCTTGTTCTTGGCGCATTTGCGCTTCGATTGGCAGGTGAACCACATCCGTTCAAGGCCTTTGCCGCCATCGCCAAGGAGCTCTTTGGCAGTTGGGGTGGTATTACCGACGTGTTGGTTCAAGCGACTCCATTAATCCTGGTTGGACTGGCCTGCTCCGTGGCCTTTAGCATGAAGCTGTGGAACATCGGGGCTGAGGGGCAATTCTTCATCGGCGCATTTGCTGCCAGCGCCATTGTGTTGACGCCCGTGCTTTCGGCCGAGACTCCTGGCTGGATCTTTATTCCGGTGATGATGATCGCGGGCGTGGTGGGTGGGGCGCTATGGGGCTTTGTGCCCGGTTACCTCAAGGCCAAATTCAACGTCAACGAGGTCATCACCACCCTGATGATGAACTATATCGCCATCGAGTGGAACAACTATTTCATCTTTGGAGTGTGGAGCGAAGGGGGATTCCAGATGAGCCCACGGTTCCCCAGAACTGCCTGGCTCCCCCGCCTGGCTGACTATGCCCGAGAGATTCCCGAGTTCAGCGGCCTGACCCTTCACCTGGGGCTGCTCTTTGGGCCCATGGCGGCCGTCATCGTCTGGTGGATTCTGTACCGCAGCAAGTGGGGCTATGAAATTCGGCTGGCGGGCGACAACCCCAGAGCAGCTCGGTATGCGGGTACCAACATCACGCGCAACATGATTTTGGTGATGATGCTCTCCGGCGCCCTGGCTGGCCTGGCAGGCATGGCCCAGATTGGCGGAGTGGTTCGCCGTATGCAGGGATCCATATCGAGCGGCTATGGGTTCACCGGCATCATCATTGCCTGGTTGGCCAAGCTCAATCCGCTCATCGTGGTTGTGGTTTCCATCTTGTTTGGTGCACTGATATTGGCCGGCCGCGAGATTGGGCGCTCCGGCATCTCGATGTTGATCCAGGGCATCATCCTCTTTGCCCTCATTGCCAGCGAGTTCTTGCTGCGCAACCGGGTGCGAATCACCCGCGTTAGGGAGGCGTGACAGTGAACTGGACCATCATTCTGCATGCGGGGATTGCCAGTGGAACGGTATTGCTCTTTGCCACGGTTGGCGAGGTCCTGGCGGAGCGGGCGGGGATTCTCAATCTGGGCCTGGAAGGGATGATGTTGATTGGGGCGATGTCTGCCTATAGCATGGCGATCAATTATGGCAATCCCTGGCTGGGCCTGGTGGCGGGGATGGCTGCGGCCGGGCTTCTCTCCTTGGTTCACGGCTTTGTCAGCATTCATTTGCGGGCAGATCAAGTAGTAAGTGGCCTCTCTCTCACCTTCCTGGGGACCGGCCTCAGCCTGGTCTTTGGCGAAGGCTTGAGCAAGGCGGGCGCTGTCGCGTTGCTGCCCAAATTTACCCTGCCGGTTCTCTCCTCTATTCCTTTTTTGGGCGACATTTTCTTCACCAATCAGAGCGTGATGGTCTACGTGGGTTTCCTGCTGGCCCCGGCCGCCTGGTACTATATCAACCGTACGCGGCCCGGCATGCACATGCGAGCAGTGGGCGAATATCCGGCCGCGGCTGACTCGATGGGCATCAACGTCTATGGCGTGCGGTATCTCTACACTTGCATAGGTGGTATGCTGGCAGGGCTGGCCGGCGCCACCATTAGCCTGGCCGTCTCGCCAGGCTGGTTCAGCCATATGACCACCTCGGGTCAGGGCTGGATCGCCGTTGGCTTGACGATATTCGCCCAGTGGGACCCCCTGCGAGCAGCAGCCGGCTCTTATGCCTTTGGCGCGCTCCGCCGGCTCATCTTGGACCTGCAAGGACCCACCAAGCTACTACTGTGGGACAACCCCTTTTACTACAACCCGTACTGGGGCTTTTTCCTCAAGATGATTCCATATGCCTTTACCATTGCCGTCTTGGTGATCGGCTCGCGCGAGGCGATGCGCAAGCGGCTTGGCACGCCGGCCGCTTTGGGGGTGCCCTACACGCGCGGTCAGCGGGGGGTGTAGTCTGGCTGCCGAGTAGCCGGCAAGCAGTGCAGAGAGAGCATGGTTTGGAGAATTGGTTTCTACCGTGCCGTCGATTCTCTAGTGGGGATTGATTATGTCTGACGCCATGAGAACCCTTCCCTTTGACGCGCTTGTCCGGTGGATTCTTCAAGAGCACACCGAGAACGAGTCGATCTTTGGCATCCACAGCTCGCTGTTTTACAGACCAAAGAAGAACTGCGTGTATGCCAGCGAGATGTTCGGCCACTATCTGGCCGCCCCGATCGGCCCGGCTGCAGGGCCACACACACAACTGGCTCAGAACATCGTCTGTGCCTGGCTCTCCGGCGGCCGCTTCATTGAACTCAAGACAGCGCAGATCATGGACGAACTGGAGATACCCCGGCCGTGCATAGATATGGAGGACGAGGGCTACAACGTTGAATGGTCCCAGGAACTCAAGCTAGATCAGTCTGCTAACGAGTACATCACTGCCTGGGTGCTGATCCACCTCCTCCACCGATTGCTTGGCTTTGAAGGCACGGCCCCCATCGGCACCATCTTTAACTTGAGCGTTGGCTATGACCTGGCAGGAGTGCAGAGCGCGCCGATGACTCGGTTCATGGACCGGATGGAGAACGCGACCGACGAGATTGCAGCCATTCGGGGGATTCTGCAGGAGCAATTTCCCCAATTCGCCGATGTAGAGATTCCAACCCGGATTACCGATAATGTCACTCTATCGACCATGCACGGCTGCCCACCCGATGAAATCGAGCGGATCGCCCGGTACCTGCTGGAGGAGCGAGGTCTGCACACCATTGTCAAGCTGAATCCCACGCTGCTGGGCAAAGAGACGGTGATGCGCATTCTGCACGATGAGCTGGGCTACAACCAGATTCATATCCCCGACGCTGTCTTTGAACATGATCTGCAGTACGGCCGGGCAGTAGAACTGATCAGGACGCTTCAACAATCAGCCTCCCGGCGGAGGCTGGTCTTTGGGATCAAGTTGAGCAATACCCTGGCCGTGGCCAACCACAAGGACTGCCTTCCCGGAAACGAAATGTACATGTCGGGACGCGCCCTCTATCCCATCACCATGAACCTGTTCCAGAAACTCGCTGAGGAATTTGGCAGCGAGTTGAACGTCTCATTTTCGGCCGGTGCAGACGCGCTCAACGTGGCAACCATCCTGGCGGCCGGCGCCCGACCGGTTACTGCCGCCTCGGACCTGCTAAAGCCAGGTGGGTATTCCCGCTTGCTGCAATACCTGGAGAACCTGGAAGCGGAGATGCAAGACCGAAAGGTTGAAAGCCTGGGAGAGCTTGCCCAGGACAGGTTGCCCAACCTGGAAAAAGCAGCGGCCGAAGCTCTGCAAGACCCGCGCTATAGGAAGAGTTACTTCCGGTACGGCCCGCCCAAGGTGGAATCAGGCCTGGACCGCTTTGATTGCATCACTGCTCCCTGTGTCGAGCAATGCGCCGTACTCCAGGATGTGCCCGCGTACGCCTGGCTGATTGCCCAGGGAGAGTACGACCGGGCATTGGAGGTCATTCTCTCCCGCAACCCTCTTCCGGGCGTGACCGGATACGTCTGCACCCACCTCTGCCAGACTCGCTGCACTCGCAATAACTATGACGAATCGGTGGCCATCAGAGCGCTGAAGCGCTTTGCCTGTGAACATGGAAGCGTTGCCATGCCCCCGACTGATAGA
>DAOUVM010000213.1 GCA_030667645.1 Ardenticatenales bacterium
CGGTGGGGCATCGCGCTGAGCCCGGATGTCCTACTCGACCTGGAATTGGATTGCGGCTCTGGGTCAGGCAGGTTCTTTCTGGAAGAGCTGCAACTGCGCGACCTGCAAGTGGACGGCGGTTCGGGGAGTGTCCACCTGGTGCTGCCGGCCGAGCGAAACATGGAAATCGATCTGGACGCAGGTTCTGGAGTTCTGGAATTGATCCTGCCACAGCGGGGCAGCGCAGATGTGACGATCGACGGCGGTTCGGGCAGCTTGACGATCGAGTTACCGAGAGGGATGGAGGCCAGGGTTGAACTTGAGTCTGGAAGCGGCAGCTTTCACCCGAACGGTGATCTCCAGATGGTAGATGGGGAACAGAGTGGGGACGGGGTCTGGGAGACCGAAGGGTATGACCGAGCGGAGAACCGGATGGAGATACGGATTCTTCAGAGCTCTGGTAGCGTAACCTTTGACAGGAGTGATGGGGCTGAGTGAGGTAGGGCTTCCCATTCATCCTACAGCGGGAGGCGCAGAGTCGTCAGAGTGAGTCCCACGGACTCGCTGTTAGCGAGAGGGGGCGGCTCATCCGAGGAGGTGCGGCGTACTGCCCCCGTGCGTCGCACCTCGGCGCGCACCGAGGATTGGCTGCGTGCGACCGCAGTGAGCAGAAGAAAAAGTGGGGCGCTGCTCACAGGATTGTGCAAAACGCCATTCTGTCATACAATCAGTGACTGAAAGGTGATGGAAGCACCGTATGTGCCATGATTGACACTAATCCCAAACTCCGGCCGATCCATGCCCAGCCAATAGTCGCTGACGGGCAGCCGGGCCTGTTGCTGCAGGACCCGCTACGCCTGGCGGACAAGGCATTGGTGATCCCCAGGGCCTTGATGCCCGTGCTCCAGTTTTCCGATGGAACCAGGAGTCTCAACGAGCTCTATGCCTCTCTGATGATCCGTGCCGGGATCCAACTCTCCATTCCAGAGCTGGAGCGGATCCTGGAGCGATTCGACGAGGTGTTTCTCCTGGACAACGAACGTTCGGCGGCCGAGATAGAGGCAACCGTGGGCAGTTATCGGGCGGCTCCTTTCCGACCGCCTGCCCTGGCAGGAGACGGGTATCCGGCCGAGCCAGAAGAACTCACCGAATTACTGGATGGCTATCTCAAAGGGAACCCACCGGCCGGCAGGGCGATTCGCGGGGTGGTCAGCCCCCACATCGACTATGAGCGGGGTGGGCCGGTCTATGCCGAGGTTTGGCATCGGGCGACTCGCGCCGCCCGCGACGCGCAGGTGGTTCTCATCCTGGGAACGGATCACAATGGGGGATGCGGCCGCCTTACGCTGACAGGGCAGAACTATGCCACGCCGTACGGAGTGCTTCCGACTGACACCGCAACGGTGGATGCGGTTGCCGAGGCCATCGGTCAGGAGGCTGCCTTTGCCGAGGAGTTGAACCACCGACACGAGCACTCGATTGAGCTGGCCGCCGTCTGGCTGCACCACGCCCGTGGGGGGGAGCCGTGCCCGGTTGTGCCTATCCTGATGGGTTCATTTCAGCATTTCGTGGACGGAGAGGCGCAGCCGGCCGATGATCCAATCATGGTCAAAGCTGTTCGGGCACTGCGAACCGCCCTTGAGGGCCGAGAGGCTCTGGTGGTGGCGGCGGCCGATCTGGCGCACATCGGTCCGGCCTTTGATGATCCCCGCCCGGTCGATAATTTCGGCCTGGCACAGCTCAAGGCACAGGACATGTCTCTCGTTGATACCATTTGCGCCGGAGATGCAGAAGCATTTTTCGATGCGATCCGGCAAGAGGGCAACCGGCGCAATATTTGCGGGTTGGCGCCCATCTACCTGATGTTGCGTCTCTTGGATGATGGCCGTGGTGAGCTGGCCGGCTATGATCGGTGTCCGGCCGACAAGAACCACACGTCATTTGTTTCGATCTGCGGGGTCGCCCTTGACTAAGTTACCCGGCTCGCCTTTTGCGCGGAGATAGTAGGATGCAACCACTCGAACTGCTCCAGGTGCCTGTCGCCAAGGCACGAATCCTGGTTGTAGACGACCAGCCGGCCAACGTCGAGGCTCTGGGTGACTTTTTGGAGGCGGAAGGTTGCCAGGTGATCCCGGCCTACAATGGGAACGAGGCATTGCAGAGAGTTGCGGATGAGGCCCCGGATCTGGTGCTGCTGGACGTCATGATGCCGGGTATGAGCGGCTTTGAGGTGTGCCGTCACCTCAAGACGGCGGCTGAAACGGTGTTCCTGCCGGTCGTTCTGGTGACCGGCCTGAGTGCAGTGGAGGATCGCGTTGCGGGGGCCGAGGCGGGGGCGGATGATTTCCTGACAAAGCCGGTGGACGGCCAGGAGCTGGTGACACGGGTCCGGTCGCTGCTGCGCATCAAGCGGCTGCACGATGCGTTGGAGAACCGGAATCGCCTGCTGCATCAGGTGCTGGGACAGTACCTTGCCGATCAGATCGTGGAAGAGGTACTTGCGGACCCGGAGCGTCTGCTGCAACTGGGAGGCGTCAGCCGAGACGTCACGGTCCTCTTTGCTGATATCCGCGGGTTCACATTGTTCGCCGAGGAGCACGAACCGCAGCAAGTGGTCGAGACCCTGAACCTGATCTTTGAACGGTTGAGCCGCGTGGTCGTCGAGTGGGGAGGGACCCTGGACAAGTACCTTGGGGACGCGCTGATGGCCTTTTTTGGCGCGCCGATCGTCCATGGAGAGGACACACTGGCGGCTATCGGGGCTGCCCTGGAGATGCGGCAGGTATTCGGCGAGCTCCGAAGCGGCCCGGATGGGGAGGCGCTGCACCGGCTCGGGCTGGGCATCGGCCTGCACAGCGGCACGGCCGTGTTCGGGAACGTGGGGTCAAAGCTGCTGATGGATTTCACCATCATTGGTGACGTTGTGAATGTCGCCAAGCGCCTCCAGGAGGAAGCGGGGCTGGGGCAAATCCTGATCAGCGACGCGACTCTCGACCTGGTGCGGGGGCGCCTGTGGACCGAGATGCTGCCGCCGCGCGAACTGCCGGGGCGCAGAGAGCCCATCACATGTCACCTCGTGAGAGGTTTCGCCTGCGAGGTCAGTTCGTAGACCTCTGGTCGCGCTCTGCTACGGTTTGCGGCCGATGCCCACCAAGGTCCGACCAGCTTCCGGCCGATCAAGGAGCAGATCGTTTGGCCCTTCTGGGCGCCAGGTCGGGGCAAACACGACGCCGGGTTCCACTAGCGTGAATCCCCCAAAGAACCGCTGGATCCCAGCGCGATCGCGATTGCGAGTGGGTTGCGCTCGCCCAAAGGTCTGGCGCAGATTTTCGCGATCCTGAATCTCAAACTGGGCTTCGAATGCCGTGTGGGCAATTGCCAGGTAGCTGCCGGGAGCCATTGCGTCCCGTAGCGTCTTGGCTGCGCTGTATGCTTCCTCGTCCTCTAGGAGATAGTGCAGCACCGCCACGAGCAGGAGACCCACCGGGCGGTCAAGATCAAGGGTGCGCTTGACGTCCGGGTGGTCAAGAATCTGATCCGCGTGACGGGCGTCGGCCTGGATAGCAAGGGCGTGGGGGTTGTCCGCCAGCAGAGCCTGGCTGTGCGCCACCGCGGTGGGGTCAATATCCACATAGACAACGCGGGCGGCCGGATTGACCGCCTGGGCCAACTCGTGGACGTTGCCCTCTGTGGGTATGCCCGAACCGATATCGAGGAATTGGTCGATTCCCTGATCCAAGAGGAAGCCCACCGCCCGGCGCAGGAATCCGCGGTTCACCTGGGCTGTCAGGCGCAAGTCGGGTACGTGCTCCAGTAACCTTTCCACCACGGTCCTATCCGACTCAAAATTGTGATAGCCGCCCAGCAAACAGTCATAGATGCGGGCCGCGCTGGGTTTTTCCAGCGGGACGCCATCAGTTACCCAGTCAGGTCTACCTGCAACGTTGTCTTGCTCTTCCATTCTCATTCACCCCTCTCGGTTCGGCCCAAACCACGATCCAGAAATGAAAACGTCCGTCCTATCACCGATGGACTGCTGGCGGCGCGCTTCTGCACGAATGCAGCAGTCGTGCTCGTAACAGCCCACAGAGATCCAAATTGCACCTGCGCCGCCAACACAGATGTATCCTTGGGCGACGTTGCGAACCGCACGCAACATGCTAACGATCGCATTTTCGCCACTATCACCATTATACTCTGGATAACGGGATGTGCAAGTCCCGGCTGTGCACACGGCGCCAAAGGTGACGAAATACAGAAGAGACGCCGAATCGCTGGTTCTTCGGCCCTCCCATTTGGCAGCAGTGGCCTGTTGTGCTATCTTTTGTTCTGGTCTTGATTTTCGGCGCCGGCCGGTCGCTTTCGTCAGAGGAGCTCAGAATGGCACGGATTTTGGTTGTTGATGATTCGGCGTATCAGAGGGTCAAGATACACCGAATCCTGGAAGAAGCGGGCCACGTATCCGTCGAGGCGGTCAACGGGCGCGAAGGGCTGGAGCGGATCGCTGAGGATGCGCCTGATTGTGTGATCCTTGATATGCTGATGCCTGAACTGGATGGCATCGAGGTCCTTCGGGAGGTGCGCGATCAGGGGATAACTGTGCCCATTATCGTGCTCACGGCCGACGTGCAGGACACCACCCGGCAACTGTGCATGGATCTGGGGGCGGCCACGGTTATCAACAAGCCGGTCAAGCGCGACGAGTTGGTCGGCATCATCGACCGCTTGACCAAACTCGACGCTGGGAACGACGAGGAGACCCGGTGAAATACAGGTCTGATCAGATGGATGCCTTGGCAGAGATGGTTAACATCGGCATGGGGCAGGCGGCCGGCATGCTGAATGATATGGTTGGCTCCCACGTCACCCTGCGAACCCCGGTCGTCAACCTGCTCTCGCCGGCCGAGTTGGAACCGATAAAGAACGAGCTGCGGGTAGACATCCTTTCAGCGGTGCAATTGGGGTTCAAGGAGCCGTTCGCGGGCAACGCCTGGTTGGTTTTCCCGACCGCGAGCGCCGGCAAGCTCGTGGCGCTCCTGACAGAGGAAGGTATGCAGTCCTATGACCTCGATGAGATCCGGGTGGGGACCCTCACCGAGGTGGGCAACATCCTCCTGAGTTGTGTGATGGGAGCGATTGGAGATGAAATCCGGCAGCGCATCAGCTATACGGTCCCCAGCTATGTAGAGGACACCGTCGGCGGCCTGCTGGA
>DAOUVM010000254.1 GCA_030667645.1 Ardenticatenales bacterium
CGACTGACTGTGGTCGCAACCCATCCCCGTCGCCTGCTGCAACACTATGGCCTGCACCCCAAGAAAAGCCTGGGGCAGAACTTTCTTGTCGATGAAGGGGGGCTGCGCCGAATCGTGGCTGCCGCAGACCTGACCGAATCGGACGTCGTGTTGGAGATCGGACCTGGACTGGGGTCGCTCACGCGCTGTCTGGCGGCCGAGGCCGGCCGGGTCGTGGCGGTGGAGCTGGACGGCCGGCTGATTCCCGTTATGGAAGATCAGCTTGCCGGCACTTCCAATGTCCAGTTGATCCATGGAGACATCCTCAGCCTGAACCCGGCTGCACTGGCTGGGGAATGCTACAAGGTCGTCGCCAATCTCCCATTCTATATCACTGGTGCCATTCTCCGTCACTTGCTGGGGGCCAAGCCCCGGCCGCGGATGATGGTGCTCACGGTTCAGCACGAGGTGGCGCAAAGGCTGACCGCCGCTCCAGGTAGATTGAGTCTGCTGGCCGTCAGCGTTCAGTACTATGGTCAGGTCAGCCGCGTGGCTCGGCTCAAGGCGGGCTCGTTTTACCCTCGGCCGGAGGTCGATTCGGCCGTCGTGCGGGTGGACATGTACCCGGAACCGGCATTTGATGTGCCCGACGATGAGTGGTTCTTCCGCGTCGTCAGAGCAGGCTTTGGCCAAAAGCGCAAGCAGTTGCGCAATGGACTGAGGTCCGGTTTGGGGCTGCCAGCGGCCGAGGCCGAGGCACTGCTGGCCGCAGCCGGGATTGACCACCGCAGGCGGGCGGAAACGCTCTCGTTGGAGGAATGGGCCAGCCTGGCCCGCTATGCTGCAGAGAAGTAGTGCCGCGGTCCAGGGCGCTGGCTGAGCGCCTCCCCCAGATCGTCGTCGCGCCGAACCACGTATGTAGGCGTCCCAGCTACTCGCAGCAGGCTTGCCACTCCTTCGGCCGAATCGCCGCCGTTGAACGTCGCCGGGTCCACCAGCACCACCATGGTCCGCACCCCACGTCGCTCAAGATGGCGCGCCAAAGCCACAATGGGCTCGCCGGAGGAGGGCGTGACCAGGATGATGGTGGTGCCGCGCGGCAACTGATCAACCTCGGCGTAGAGGACGTGATCGATGGGAACCTCGCCGAGTCCCCGCTCCACCGCCAGAGTCTCCAGGATCTTGGTCAGTTGCCGCTCCCCTCGGTCCGCTTGGATCACCTCGCGTTCCCGACCGTAGGTCACCATGCCAATTGCCCGGTCGCGCCGCAGAAAATGCTGGGCCAGCGAGGCGGCGATGGTTACCACATACTCTTCCGTGCTTGGGTCGATCCGGTGCTTTTCCGGAGACGGCCAGCGGAGCGGCCACTCCACGGGGGTTTCCTCTCTTGGCTCCGTGTCGATCGCAGAGCACTGCACGGCTCGGTACATGTCAGGAAAGATCCAGATATCCGCCAGGGGGTCCAGTTCGAACTCTTTGACAATGAGTTGGTCTCGGCGCGCAGTCGAGCGCCAATGGATACGGCTAAAGCTGTCGCCCGGAGCATAGTCCCGCACCCCAGCCGCATTGGCCGTGATGTAATGGGTGCGTCGCCGGAGTGCGTCTCCACCAGGGAGGATCCCTACCGGCAGGGCGAAACGGGCGATATCCACCGTCATTGGATAGACCACTATATGCGATGTGGGAGTCACTTTGCGCTGCATCTCAAACAGGCCAAACGGATCGCTGCACGTGAGTGTTATGGGCCCCAACTGGTAGCGGCCGCGCCGCAGGCAGACGGTGTTCACTCGCCACAAGTAGCGCCCTTTGCCGCGTAATCCCCTTACCACGTGGCTGGCGCGATGAGCTGGGAGATCCGAGTGATCGCGCACCTCAAGCCACAGCTTTGGAATAGGGCTCGTGTTGGCAATCATAAACCGCTCTTCCATCGAGCGGCCCACCTGAGCCCGCCGGGCTCGGGTGATTCGCGTCAACCTGATCGTGCGGATATTGATCCAGGTCCAAACAAAAGAGATCAGCAGCAGCATAGCCAACAGGTAGCTGATGTTCAGCAGGATATCCTGGGACTTTGGCCGTCTGGAGATCAGCCCGCCTGCAAAACAGATGAGCGCCAACAGAGAGACGGCGCCAGCGCGTTTCATGGCCAGGATCAGCGAGAAAGCGCCTGTGCCCCGGGCACCGGTACCCCTTGAACGATCTCGTGTACCACCGATCTGGCGTCCACATCTTTGATCCGGGCGGCCGGGCCGATGATGATGCGGTGGGCCAGTGCGCTCGTCGCCAGTGCTTTGATGTCATCTGGGATCACATAATCCCGTCCCAAGGTGGCAGCCCGGGCTTGGCCGGTGCGATAGAGCGCCAGCGAACCACGCGGACTGCTGCCGAGGTACACGTCTGGGTGACGGCGCGTCTGGCGAACCAACTCGACAATGTAGGATTTGATCAACGGATCCACAAAGACCTCCTTGATCTTATTCTGCACGTTCAGCAGGTCCTCAACCTGTGTCACCTGCTCGATGCGATCGACCGGGTGCTGGTACTGCTGTGAGTCGAGCATCTTGATCTCATCATCTTTTTCCGTATACCCCAGACGGATCCGCAGCAAGAAGCGATCCAACTGGGCCTCCGGAAGCGGGAAGGTTCCCTCGTATTCGATGGGGTTTTGGGTGGCGAGCACCAGGAACGGCCGCTCCAACGGATAGGTTGTCCCATCCACCGTCACCTGCCGTTCCTCCATTGCCTCCAGCAGGGCGGACTGCGTCTTGGGTGTTGCCCGGTTGATCTCGTCAGTCAACACAATCTGGGCGTGAATGGGTCCGGGCCGGAATTCGAACTCTTGCGTCTTTTGGTTGAAAACGGAAACTCCGGTTACGTCGCTGGGCAACATGTCCGGCGTGAACTGGATGCGCTTGAACGAACAGCCTATGGACCGCGACAGCGACTTGGCCAGCATCGTTTTGCCCACGCCGGGCACATCTTCGATCAGTAGGTGGCCCTGGGCCAACAGGCCGATCACCGTCAGTTGGATCTCGTGGTGTTTACCGATAATGACCAGTTCGACGTTTTCGACTATCCGGTTGGCGACTGCCTGAACCTCATTCATGTTTCCCATTCCTTGTTCCCTCTGCAGAGAGTGCTCCACCACATGCAATACCTGAGAATTCTGTCGTGGGTTCAACGCGGAGGACAGTATAGCACAGGGCGGCCGCTGCGCAACGCGGCGCGGCGCTTTTTCGACACCGAGGGAAAAGTTCTCGCGGCGGCCGAACCCAATAATGGTTGTTCCGGCAATTGTTTTCCGGTGGAATTTCTGATTCAATTATCGATACGGTTTCAGAGGCATGGCATGGCTCGTGGTTCGCGGCGCGGCGGGATGAGGGTTGAGCGATCCGATTTCTCGATCCCACCATTCATTGTTTGCAGTGCGATGTGATTCATAGGCGTCAGTTACATGATCCGGCACCCGGCCGAACGGGTGACGCCTGGTCTATATTATAGCACAAAAGTTCTATCGGTGGCAAGGTGCACGAGATGATGGCGCAGGGTCAAATCCGTGAACTGGCATAAAGTACGACCTTCCTGGTACCAGGTATGCCACAGACCCACCATCTGGTTTCCAGGGGGGCCACAGTAGAACTCAATGGCGGGGGCGAGGAAGGCCCGGTCTCTGACGTGAACGGCGTATAGCTGCGGTTTGGGGCCCTGGCTGATCAACGGTCGCGCCGTGGTAGCTGCTATCTGTTGCATGAAACACTGACCTGACTCTGGTTCCACACCACCCACACGCAACAGAAAGAGCCGGCGATGTCCATTTGCTCCGCGGGAGTTTCGTCTTGGAGATCGGCTGCTTTGCAGTTCTCCTTCCCGCGGCGGCCGAGTGTCCGGTCAATCCGGCCGGTGGCCGGCGTTGACAATCAATCGGTCCAGGTCGCGCACCGTGACCAGGGGCACGTACCCCTTGGCCTGAGACCGCGTGTATGCATCATCCACGTGGTCCGGCGTGGTGGCATAATCTACTGTAAGCACCAGCTTGCCAGCGGTCTTGAACAGATCGAGACAGCGCTCCAATTCGATGGAAACGGCCGGGGGTGTCAGCACGTCGTCGGCCTCATAACCGTAATAGATATCCTCCTGGCCGATGCCGTCCACGGTGTCCAGGTACGTGGGCACAGCCTCCGCCAGTTGGGGCGCGTTCTGCGGAAAGATATGGAAATCGAGGTCGCGCGAGCGAGCGTGGGCGCGGATGGAGGCCACAAAAGTCGCCATTTCCTGGGCCGCCGTGGAGCGGCCCTGATCCGTGAAATACTCATAGGCGTCAATGATGTCCAGGTACGCCCCGTCGAAACCGGCATCCAGTAGGCGATCGGTATAGTCAAGGATGATGGCTTGCCATCCCGGATCCCAATAGCGGACTTGATAATTGCCTTCCCAGTCCGGGTTCTCGATGTCCAACCAGGTGGGATTCCCCGGTTTCCAGTCGTCTTGCCAATAGAAGCGATAGTCCTCCGCCTCGCCGATGCTCATGTAGGCCAGCACGATCTTTTCCCCGCCGGGGCTGTTCTTGAGGGCTGCGATCTCTGCGGCGGTGAAAGCGGTGTCGTCGCCTCCCTCGGCCGCATAGTCCATCACGATCAGATCGTAGGCGGTCTCGCC
>DAOUVM010000263.1 GCA_030667645.1 Ardenticatenales bacterium
CGCATCGGCCTTGCAGGCATAGAAGCACTGGTTGCACTCGGAGCAGACGCCGCAGACCAGGCATCGTTTTGCTTCGGCTATTGCTTCTGTTTCAGAAAGGCCGCCGTACATCTCTACAAAGCTGCCCTTGCGGTCAACAACCGGCAGCTTGGGCAGTTCGGCGCGCGGCCCGGGGGAGATGGACGGGTCCGCCGCCAGCTTGGCTCTTGCCTCCTGCAGGGAGAGCTCAACCACCGGTTGGCCGGGGTTCGCCGAATGCCAGCCGGTCGCGGCCTCGCCAGAGAGGTATCTATCGATAGAGTGGGCCGCCTTGTGCCCGGCGGCGATCGCATCCACAATAAAAGTGGTACCTGTGACCACATCTCCGCCGGCAAAGATGCCGGGGATGTTGGTCTCCATCGTCTCCTCGTCAGAGACCAGGAATCGGCCGCGGAACTTTTCGAGCTCATCGGGCGTGCCGTCGAGGTCCGGCCGCTGCCCGATGGCAAGAATGACGATATCGGCTTCAATGACCTGCTCGGTGCCGGAGAGCTCATCAAAATCAGGCCGCCCATCCGCAAACCCCCGAAAATCGACCTCGACGCAGCGCACACCGGTAACCTTGTCGCCTTGTCCCGTGACCTGTTTAAAGGTGCGAGAGGGAAAAACCTCAATCCCCTCCTCTTGCGCGTCCTCGATCTCCCAATCGTGCGCCGGCATGGTTTCGCGGCTCTCCAGACAGGACATCCCCACCCACTCTGCGCCGGTTCGCACGGCCGTCTGCGCGGCGTCGACCGCCACGTTGCCGCCGCCAATCACCAGCACTCGTTTGCCCGCCACCTCTGGCGGTTGACCGAGGGCGGCATCGCGGAGATAGTCGGTGGCCACCAGCACATCCGGCAGATCCGCGCCGGGGAGGGGCAGCTTGATACCGCCATGTGCGCCGACGGCGACAAAGAGAGCGTCAAAGCCATCATTCAGCAGCGCAGCCATGTCATCGACGCGGTGATCAAGCTTGAGGTCTACGCCAGCGGCCACGATTTCGTCGATCTCCCGCTGGACAACGTCGTGGGGCAGGCGATAGCCGGGCACTCCAACCCGCATCATGCCACCGGCCACCGGTTGGGCCTCAAAGACCGTTGGCTGGTATCCCATGCGGACGAGGTCGAACGCGGCCGTCAAGCCGGCCGGACCCGCACCCACAATGGCCACGCGCCGGTCCTTGGATTCGACCTCGATATCGGGCATCACGGCCGCAATCTCATCCGGGTGGGCGGCCGCCCAATCGGCCACGAATCGCTTTAGTCCCATGATGTTGAGGGGCGCATCCACCTTTTCCCGGTTGCAGGCGTCTTCGCAACGGTGGTTGCACACGCGGCCGCAGATGGAGGGAAAAGGGTTCTCTTCTTTGATGGTGCGGTACGCATCGGCAAAGCGACCCTCGCGAATGAGCGCGATATACCCCTGCGCCCGCTGGTCAATCGGACAGGCGTCGCGGCAAGGAGCGGTGCCAAGCTTCTCCAGGGCAAAGGCGTTCGGGATGACCTGGGGGTAGAGTTTGTAGGCTGCCCGGCGCTCCGACAGACCCTGATCGAAGAGGTCCGGCAAGATGATCGGGCATGCCGTCGCACAGTCGCCGCAGCCGGTACACTTGGCAGCGTCCACGTAGCGAGCTTTGCGCTCGAGGGTGACGGTAAAGTTGCCCGGTTCACCGCGGATCGACTCGATCTCCGACAGGGTCTTGATGTCAACATTGAGGTGACGGCCCGTCTCTACCAGCTTGGGCGACATGATGCACATGGAGCAGTCATTGGTGGGAAAGGTCTTGTCCAACTGGGCCATGATGCCGCCAATGCCGGATGACTTTTCCACCAGATACACTTTGAAACCGGAATCCGCCAGATCAAGGGAGGCTTGCATACCGCCAATGCCCGCGCCGACGACCAGCACCGCACCCGTGGTCATGCCGTTCCTGTCATTCTTGCCGTTATCTGCCATCGTCAGCCCCAATGCTCGCCAGCCACGGTCGGGGATCAATCAGGTGCTTTCCCCACCACCCGGCCGCCTCTTTCAGTCCAAAGGCGAATCCCATCAGCTCGGAAAAGTAGACCACCGGCATCTGCTCTGCGCTGGACCCTGGGGATCGCGAACCCTTGCCGGGCTGCCGCATCTCCAGGCTAACCTGGCAGAGAGGGCAGGCAGTGACAATGGCATCCGCGCCCGCCTCGCGGGCGAACCGGGTCAGCCGGCCGACGAGACGAACCGCAACGCTCGATTTGGTCAGGTTTAGCCCTCCGCCGCAGCAGTCGGTGGCATAGCTCCACGGTTTGACGTCGGCGCCCAGGGAGAGCAGCAACTGATCCAGCATCACCGGATGCTCCGGGTCGTCAAACTCGACAATCTCCGGCGGCCGCACTAGCAAACAGCCATAGTAGCCTACGACCTTGAGTCCCTTGAGCGGACGCATGGTCCGCGCCCGCACGGCGTCAAGGCCAACGTCACTAACGATCACGCCCACCGGCGGCCGGACATTCACCTCGCCGGTATAGCTGAATCCAACCTGGCGCTCGATTTCTCCCTGCTTGACCGGGTCATGACGTAACGCATGATCGGCCGCCTTGTGCCGGCCATAGCACGCCGCGCACGGCGCAAGCATGTCGAGCCCGCTCTTTTGGGCAAGAGCCAGGTTCCGCGCCGGCAGAGCAAGCGCCAGCGCCCGGCTCGTGCAATGGGCGGAAGAGGCGCCGCAGCAATTCCAGTCATCCAGTTCTTGGAGTTCGACGTCCAGCGCCTTGAACACCGCCCGAATTGAGAGGTCGTATTCTTGGCCGGTTGATGCGGCGCTGCACCCGGGGTAGTAGTTCAGTTCCATGTCCCTATTTCCCCGCTTCCCTGAATATCCGCCTGACCTCTTTTATATCTTTCACCCGATGCGGCAACAGCGGTATCTTGCCCTTGAGGAACATCCGGATGCCCGAATCCATGTCGGCGAGCAGGTCCATCGTTCTTAACTTGTAGAGCGCCATGAGGCTTGCCTCGTGCATCCGGCCGGTTCGCCCGACGATCCCCAGAAACAGGCGGTGGAAAGCGGGCGCATTGGGTTCCGGGGTCGAGTACTCTTTGGCCATCGACATCACCCTCAGGGCATCCATCACTTCGGCGATGTTTATCTCGTTGGGACAACGGGTGCCGCAGGTTTCGCAAGAGGCGCAGATCCAGATGTCCCGACTGGTGAGCACACGTTCCTTTTCCCCCAACTGGACCAGGCGGAGCACCCGATCAGGCCCGTACTCCATCTCTACCGCCACCGGGCAGCCGGCGGTGCACTTGTGGCAGTGATAGCAGAGCTCGATTGTCTGCTCGCTCGCTGCGTCTACCTGTCGAAGAAACGCCGAATCGATCATAGCTTCCCCTAGAAGCATAAAGCACGCATACGGACTGCGTGCTCAGTAGATGATCAGGAATGGATCAGCCGATAAGGCAGAATACCCCAGATGGAAAAGGGAAACCGTCGACCTGATTGAGGATGCGCGGCCCGTCTTGGACCTGCTTGGCTTGAACACACCCAAGTTGATTTGCTCTCCACCGGCCAGGAGCGACCGGTCGTTGCGCAGTTCGGACACTGCGACACCATTCTACGAGCCTCGATTCGCTCAGTCTATGGCTACTTCTAGCGATTGCACGAGGGGTACTAGTTCCAAAGGACTAGAGCTGCCGGTACCGCTTCTGTGCAAGAGGCGCGACGGCACTAGGCCGCTGACTCGCGCTGGAGCAGCTTGCGGATGAGCAGGAAAGCCACCAACCCGGCGACCAGTCCGGCAACGCCCAACACGACGTAGGGTATGAGATCCCCGATCAGCTCGCCGGTAAGCGGCGGCGCGGCCGGGGCAGGGTGCAGCTGTTCGGGGGGAGGAATGTCCGGCAGTTCCTCGGGCGCAAGACTCGCGAAACGATCCCCCTCGTCGATCAACATCACGGGGATATCATCTCGGATGGGGTATTTGCGGCCGCAATCCGTGCACAGCAACCAGTTCCCGAGGTGGTCCAACTCGCCGCCCTCGGGCTCGTTGTGAACGCAGACCGGACATCTCAGAATGTCCAACAGGTCCTGACTAACCATTACTGTCTCCTTGATCCGAAAACGTATCCTCTGCCTGTCCTCTGGCAACCGGCCAAGCTGGCTCGATTCCGGCCGATCGGGCAAGGGCACCAGCGCCCATCAGTGTACCAGGGTCCGTGGGAATGCCCAGTCGGGCGTCGGGCGGAATTCGACCGCACTCGCGGGAGTGGACGCGCCGCCGGTGTTCCGTACGCTGCGGGCTGCCGGATGGGTAGGGACATAACATTCGGTTCGGCCAGGTGAAGGTTGCCGGCGGGGGTCGAGGTGGATATACTCTGGCGTGAACCAGGTCAACGAGATTGGCGCCGGCGGTAAGGAGAGAGCGATGGATCAGAACCCGTACAAGAGACTAGCAGAGCGGCTGGACGAACTGCCCCATGGCTA